>JBEGOG010000078.1:0-6831 GCA_041182125.1 Pseudomonadota bacterium | reverse complement strand
GGGGTGACGCGTAACCGCCAGTGCATGGGCAGGCGCATCCAGTCCTTTTCCGTCGTCACCAATCCCGCCCCAAACAGGGCCGCGCGACCGGCAAGGACGGTCAGGGTCTCGTCGTCATAGGGGTCATGGTCGGGGAACGGGGCAAAGTCGACCAGTTCGCAGCCCGCCTCCGTCAAGGCCCGTTCGACCTTCCAAGGCTTGCCCACCCCGGCAAAGCCCAGCTGTGGGCCTCGCGGGGGTGGGGCAGGGGCCTCGAGCCGAGCGACCAGCACCGGCTTGTCGCCAAATTCTGCCATCAGATCCGGATCAACCTTGGTCAGACCATGGGGCAAGAGCACGACCACCGCGTCGGCGCGCGCCAGACCCCGACGTAGCGGCTCTCGCATTGGACCGGCAGGGAACACCGCGCCATCACCAAAGGGCCATTCGTGACCGCGCGTCTCGCCATCGACGACAATGATCGACAGGGCTTTTTTGACGTCAGGGTTCTGATGACCATCATCCATGACCACGACCTGAGCACCTGCCGCCGCCGCCGCCTTGGCACCGGCCAGACGGTTGCGGGACACCCACATCGGGAAGTCTTGCGCCAGCATGAGCGGTTCATCACCGACCTCTGAGGCGTTGTGATTGTCCGGATCAACCTGAATCGGACCTTCCAGAGTGCCGCCATGGCCGCGTGACAGGCCGTGGGCGCGCTTCTTGGCGTGGGTCAAGCGCAACAGAATTTCGCGCACAACGGGCGTCTTGCCCGCACCGCCCATGGTCAGGTTACCGACGCAGATCACCGGAATGCCCGCATCGCCGGGCTTAGCATTGCGAATGCGCCGCTCCGTCACGAAGGCCCAGAGCCACGACAGGGGCCGCAGAAGCATTCTGGTGATCGGGGCCGGTGCGCCGGAGCGCACATACCACCACCGGGGTGTTGAAAGGCTCATGATCCCGCCTCGCGGCTCGGCAGCAGGGGTGAGAGGGCCTCCCAGATCGCGGCCATCTGTCCGCCATCTTGCGCCGCAAACCGGGCCGCCGCCGCCCCCAAGGCCTTGGCCTTAGCGCTATGGGTCAGCAGGTCGTTCAGGGCGCTCATCAACTCAATCTCCGACGCAACAAGGACCAAGCCTTGTGCCTGCACCATATCGGCACAGACTTCGGCGAAATTAAACACCTGATCTCCGCACATCATCGTGACACCGAGACGCGCGCCCTCGAGGGGGTTGTGCCCCCCAATGCCCGGCAGGAAGGATCCGCCGATGATGGCGAGGCTCGCCAACCGATAGAAGAGGCCCATCTCGCCCAATGTATCGGCCACATAGACCTGGATTGAGGGTACCAAAGGCTCAGCCACGGCCCGGCGCGCGACGCTAAGCCCCTGATCGCTGGCCAGTTTTGCGACCGTTAGCCCGCGTTCCGGATGACGCGGCGCAAGGATCAGCAAAGGCTTGGGGCCAACGATCGCGCCATAGGCCCGCAGCATGATCTCGTCTTCCCCCTCATGGGTGCTGGCGGCAAGGAGCACCGCGCGGCCTGCGACGCCATGGCTCAAGGCCTCAAGCGCGGCAGGATCATAGTCGAGTGGCAGGGCAAGGCTCTTGAGATTGGCCAACCCCTGAACCGTCCCGCCTAGGGCCGCCAGTCGCTCAGCGCTGGCGCTGTCTTGAGCCTGGATCAGATCAAAGGACGACAGGAGCGCCTTCGCGGTCTTGGGCCACCTGGCCCAGCCATCGGCGCTGACCTCGGTCATGCGAGCGGACAGCAGGGCAAGGCTCACGCCCCGCTCATGGGCCGCCAAGATCAGGTTCGGCCAAAGCTCGCTCTCGATAAACAGGGCAAGATCAGGTCGCCAATGGTCCAGAAACCTCGCAACGGCCCGGGGGGCATCAATGGGCACATAGTGATGGATGACGCCTTGCGGCAGTCTTGCCGATAGGAGCTCCGCCGCCGTGCGCGTGCCACTGGTCACGAGCAAGGTCAGGTCGGGCCGCTCTTGGCGCAAATGATCGATCAGGGGCAGGTGGGAGAGGCTCTCGCCAACGCTGGCACCATGTAACCAAATCAAAGGACCGGCGGGCCGCACGACCGAAGGATAGCCGAGACGTTCCTTCACACGGTCTGGATCTTCCTTGCCGCGCCTGACCCGCGCCTTGAGCAGGAGCGGAGCCAAGGGCTCGAAGATCGCCGTGGCCAGCCGATAGAGCTGCAGAGCCAAGGTTCGGCTCATTTCACCAGCGCCTCGGCCCGTTCGGTGACCGCAGTCAGGCGCGCGGCCCAGTCTAGGGCTACGGCCTCTGCATCGATCTTGCCGTCAAGCTGAAAGGGGCCGTCCCAGACCATAGCAGCCTTGCCAAAGGGGATGGGCAAAACGGCCTTGTCCCAACTGCCCAGCCGGATGCAGGGATGGCAGGCCAGACCGACAAACAGCACCGGCGCGCCGGTTAGCCGCGCCAACATCGGCGTGCCCTCCGCCATCACATGGGCCGGGCCGCGCGGGCCGTCCGGGGTGATCGCGACGGCACCGCCGGAATTGATCCATTTGGCCATGTCGCGAAAGGCCGCCATGCCACCCTTGGACTTGGCGGGATCGGATTTTTTTTGTGAGGACCCACGAATGGCGGGAAAACCGATTAAGGCCATGGCCTTAGCGATGAACTCGCCATCCGCCGACAGAGAGATCAGGGCGCGGCACTCCTGCGCCTCCTTGGGCCATGAGGCCGGGGACAGAGATATACGATCGTGCCAAAGACAAAGCATCGCCCCGCCTTCGCTCTTCCAGACCCCTTGCGCCCGCTCTTGGTCGACATGGGTCCAGCGCATGGTGTTGATGGCCAGACGCATATAGGCGGCGAACAGATAGGCGAGGGCGCTCTGGATCAAGGCCGAACGGAACAGGGCTTTCACGGGTGGGTCTCCATGGCCGCACCCCTATCCAAATCCTGCGACTGTGCCAATCGGGCATAGAGCCCGCGATGCGCCATTAGGCTGTCATGATCGCCGGTCTCGACCACCCGACCCTTGTCGATCACATAGATACGGTCCGCACCGCGCACGGTCGAGAGACGGTGAGCGATCAGGATCGTCGTACGACCGGCCATCAGCCGTTCCAGCGCCTCTTGCACCTTGGCCTCGCTCTCGGTGTCGAGCGCGCTGGTTGCCTCATCGAGCAACAGGATCGGGGCGTTCTTGAGAAAGGCGCGGGCGATGGCGATGCGCTGGCGCTGACCACCGGATAGGCGCGCGCCGGCCTCGCCGACGGGGGTGTCATAGCCCTTGGGCAGGGCAAGGATGAAGTCATGTGCCGCAGCCTGAGCGGCAGCCGCCTCGATCTCGGCTTGGCTGGCAGATGGCCGCGCATAGCCGATATTGGCCCCAATCGTATCGTCAAACAGGAACGGCTCTTGCGTCACCAAGGCGATCTGATCGCGCAGGGAGGCCAGCGTCACGGCCCGAACATCCACCCCATCGATGGTCAGTCGTCCGGAGGTCACATCATAGAAACGGGGGATCAGGTTCAAGATCGTGCTCTTGCCCCCGCCGGAGGGGCCGACCAGAGCAATGGTCTCGCCGCGCTTGGCGCTCAGGCTGACATGGGACAGGACCGGGGCCTCGGGCCCATAGGCAAAGGACACGTCTTCGAGGCTCAAGGTGGCTTCACCAAGGGCCAGAGATTTAGCAGCCGGTGCGTCCCGAACCTCGGCCTCGACGTCGAGACTGGCAAAGAGGCGGCGCGCGGCGGTCAGACCCTCGGCCATCACGGTCTGCAGATTGGCGAGCTGACGCAGGGACTGGGAGGCCATGGCCAAGGCCCCCAGAAAGGCAATGAAGGCCCCGACATTCATCTGGCCGGTGGTCGAACGCCACCCGGCATAGGCCATGACCCCGGCGGTGATCACCGTCATCAGGGTCTCGGTGGCGGGGGCGGCGGCGGCTCTGGCATTGGCGCCCTTGATCAGATGTTCCTGACGGCGCCCGACGACGGTGGCGACACGGGCCTCTTCATAGGCCTCGCGGTTCTCGATCTTGACGATCTTGACCCCGTCTAGGCTTTCCATGACGGCGGTTGATAGGGCGGAGGTCTCGGCCATCGCACCCTTAGCGGCCTTGGTGGTGCGCTTGGAAAAGCGGCGCATGATGGAGACGGCCAGCGGCGCGACGACCAGAACCCCGAAGGACAGCCAAAGGTCCTTGGACATCATCACCGCCACCGCGCCGGCCACGGTTAGGAAATGCTGGGTGTAGTTGACCACGCCAGACGTTGCCGCCTCACGGATCAGGCCCGCATCATAGAGCACGGACGAGACATAGGCCCCCGAATGGGCGGTGCGTAGCCGTGCGAGATCGGCCCGGATCAACTTGCCGAACAGCTGGACCTGCACATCGCCAACAATGCCATTACCGATGCGGTTGACCAGACTGGCCTGGGTGATTTGAGCGACCCCGCGCACGACGGCGAGAACGGCGATGGTGGCCGGAATGGCCAGCAAGGCCCCCGGCTTATGGTCCACCATCAACTGATTGATCGCCGGATCGAGGATCTGGATCAGCCAAGCGCTCAAGCCTGCAACGACTGCCGCACAGAGAACCGAGAGGCTCAGACCCTTCCAGCGGGGTGCCAGATAGGTGCGCAGAACCCGGCTGGCCAAGGCGCGGTCGGTGATCGGCGGTTCAGAGGTGGGCGAAAACTCATCCATAGGCGATGGGTTGACCGTGATTGCGCGCAAGTCAAGCACGAGAGGCTTCCTTTTCGCCGCAGAAGGTCATAACCAGAGGCCTTAAACAGGAACCGTGATCTTGTCAGGCTTCGATCTCACCACCCCCGCTGGGCGCCGCCGAGCCTATCTGGATTATCTGGTCAATGACCACGCCTTCTTGCGCGTGGGCTTCCAGAACGCCCATTGGATCACGCCAGAACTGGTGCGCACCAATCAGCCTTGGCCGTTCCAACTGGCCTGGTGGAAGAAGCAGGGCGTGCGCACGATCATCAATCTGCGCGGTGGTTTTGATGGCAGTTTCCATGCGCTGGAAAAGGATGCCTGCGAGCGGCTGGGTCTGACGATGGTCGATTTCACCATCACCTCGCGCGAAGTGCCATCGCGCGAGCGGGTTCTGGGGGCCCGCGATCTCTTTGCCTCCATCGAATATCCAGCCCTGATGCACTGCAAGTCGGGTGCTGACCGGGCCGGGATCATGAGCGTCTTCTATGCCCATTTCCGCCTTGGCCTGCCGATCCGCGAGGCGATGAAGGAACTGTCCCTGCGCTATCTACACGTGAAGCAGGGCAAGACCGGCGTGCTCGACTATGTGTTTGAGCGCTATCTGGCTGAAGGCGAGCCGATTGGCCAAAGCTTCATCGACTGGGTGATGAGCGATGCCTACGACCCCGTCGCGATCAAGGCCGATTTCCGCGCCCAGTGGATCGGCACCCTCTTGACCGAAAAGCTGCTTCGTCGCGAATAGGACGGGTCTAGGCGCGCCCGGTTTGTCCCGACAGGCTGCTGGCATGAACGCCGATCTTCGCCAGAGCCTTGGACCATTTGTCATTGGGGTTGGGATCGAATAGCAGGTCCTCGTCCGCCTCGCAGGTCAGCCAGACATTGTCGCGCAGTTCCTGTTCCAACTGCCCCGGACCCCATCCTGCATAGCCTAGCGCGAGGATGGATCGCCGAGGCCCGCTGTCACCGCCAATGGACTGAAGAACCTCGCGGGTGGCGGTCATGGATACGCCGTTGGCCACGGGCAAGGTGGCGGTTTCACTGAGATAGTCATCCGTGTGCAGAACAAAGCCCCGTTCGCGCTCCACCGGCCCGCCGATCAGAACGGGGGCCGGACCAGCGTCGCCGATCAAGGGAATGTCAAGCGTCTTGAGCACGTCGGCCAAGGTCACCCCTTCGACCGGCCGGTTCAAGGTGACACCCATGGCCTGATCGGGGGTGTGGACGCACAGATAGATGATGGACCGTTCAAAGCGCGGGTCTTCAATCCCCGGCATGGAGATCAGCACCCGTCCGGCCAGAAAGGTTCGCTCACCGGCCTCACGCCATTCTTTGTTTCGGTCAAACATGGATCGGATGATCTGCTGACTGACGGTGGGTTTCAAGCCTTGAACATCAAACTTCAATGACAAGTGCGAGAGATCGCGCCCGTGAGGCTTGGCGAACGGTCTTTGCGGCCTTATGTCGATGCAACGCACGTTGTTTCGCGTGTCTCACACAATCAGGAGGGCCCCATGGCCATCAAGATCGGCGACAGCCTGCCTAAGGCAACCTTCATGACCATGACCGCTGAGGGCCCCGCCCCGGTCACCACCGATCAACTGTTCGGCGGCAAGCGCGTTGCGCTCTTCGCCGTTCCCGGTGCCTTCACTCCGACCTGCTCGGCCAAGCACCTGCCCGGCTTTAAGGAGCACGCGGCGGACCTGAAGGCCAAGGGCGTCGACACCATCGCCTGCGTTTCGGTCAACGACATGTTCGTGATGAAGGCTTGGGCCAAGGATCAGGGCATTACCGACGAGGTGCTGATGCTGGCAGATGGCAATGGCGACTTCACCAAGGCCTTGGGTCTTGAAATGGACGGCTCCAAGTTCGGCATGGGCCTGCGTTCGCAGCGCTATTCTTTCGTTGCCAAGGACGGCGTCGTGGAAAAGCTGAATGTCGAAGAGGGCGGCGACTTCAAGGTCTCCTCCGCCGACTATATGCTGGCCCAGCTCTAAGAACCCCCTACCCCGGCTGCGCCGGTACTTCCCCCAGAGGGGGAAGATCTAAATAAAGCAAATCGTCCCCCTCTGGGGGAAGTGGCGCGAAGCGCCGAAGGGGGTCTTGTTTCAAAGTCCCCCTGACC
>JBEGOG010000077.1:0-6831 GCA_041182125.1 Pseudomonadota bacterium | reverse complement strand
TTCGATATCGCCGTGCGGCTCGTTCAGGCTGGTCGTGTCAATCCGCACCGCATCGCGCTGATAGCGGCGCGCGAGGGTGGCGATATCTTTGGCGCGGGTGGCCGAGAATAGCAGGGTCCGGCGCTCGACCGGCGCGGCATCCAGAATGAATTCCAGATCATCGCGAAAGCCCAGATCGAGCATCTCGTCGGCCTCGTCCAGCACTGCGACCTTCAAGGCCGACAGGTCCAGATGGCCGCGCTCAATATGGTCGCGCAGACGACCGGGGGTGCCGACAACGATATGGGCACCAGAGCTGAGCAAGCGTTGCTCGCGGCGTGCATCCATGCCGCCGACGCAAGAGACGACGACAGCGCCAGCCTTGCCATAGAGCCACGTCAGTTCACGGCTGACCTGAATGGCCAATTCACGGGTAGGCGCAATGGCAAGGCAAAGCGGCGCGCCAGACTGGCCCATCCGCTCAGCATCACCCAGGAGGGTCGAGGCGGCGGCGAGGCCGAAGGCAACGGTCTTGCCCGATCCGGTCTGAGCCGAAACGAGGAGGTCTTGATCGATGGCCCGCGCTTCAAGGACGGCTGCTTGCACCGGAGTGGGGTCCTTGTAACCCTGCTCAACGAGTGCGCTTTGCAGCGCGGGATGGGTGGTGGAAAAGGGCATAAAGGTCCTGACTAATCTGCCTGGCGCACACAAACGATCGCCAAGGAAAAGCGCGCAGGGAGGCGCGCTGGCGCTGCTTTAGGGCAATAGGGCTATTTTCTCAACCAAAGCATTGATTCAGCTTAAAGATAGGTCGCCAAACCGCGATTCAGTGGGATGATAGCGCTCAATAGGCAACAGGTTGGCGACCCGTTCGGCGGCGGCCCCTACTGACTGGCCCAAACAATCCGAGACATCCAAGCCACATCGGTCAGTTTCAAGGTCAGACGGGGATGATCACTTTGAAGGGGCAACAGCACAAGCCTGAGGGCCGAGGTCTGAGCCAACTGCATCACGTGCAGGTCTCCTGAGCGGGTCTTGAGAACCACTCGGTCGCCCCGGCGCGCCTCAAGACCGGGGCTGACAACGATGCGGTCGCCATCGCGATAGATAGGGGCCAACTGATGGCCACAAATTTCCAAGACGAAGGCCCCATCCTCGGCCACGCTCGGAACTGACGCGACATCCCAACCGCTTCCAATCGGGTATCCTGAGGAATCAAAATGCCCCGCCTGAGCGGCCTCATCGAAACCCATCAAAGGGGCATGGGCAATGACGCTAGCGCCTTCACCATCGGCGAGGGCGGCGAAGTCAGCAAAACTGATCCCAGCTGCCGCGATAACCTTGGCGAGGCTCTCGGTCGAGGGCCAGCGCGGTCGCGGAGGGCGTTCCTTTGATAGCCGCTTGGAGCGATTGAAGATTGTGGGGTCCAGTCCTGCCATTCGGGCCAAGGACGATGGGGACATGCCGCGTCGGGCGGCTAGAGCGTCGATCGCTCTCCAGATCTGAGCGTGGGAAAGGCCACTCATGACCGGCTCCGTCGCTGATGGGGCCAAGATTAGGACGCCCAAGACCAGAACACCCTAACCGGTCCGAAGCCACCAACAACACGTATCACGCGAAAATGTTAAGCGACAGTCCCCTGATCAGAGAATATTGGCTATGGGCGATTTGGCACACTTGACGTTGACGTAAGGGGCATCTAGCGTTCGAAAAACAAGATGATGGGAGACCCGATATGACCTCTGATCTCAGACGCCCCGAGCGCACCTTCACCATTCGTAATCTTTGTGTCGAGTTTCGTGTCACCCCGCGCGCCCTGCGGTTCTACGAAGATAAGGGCCTGCTCTATCCAGCGCGCGAGGGCCTGAACCGGGTCTACAACCATCGCGACCGTGCCCGCCTCCAACTGATCTTGCGCGGCAAGCGGGTCGGGCTCAGCCTCGCGGAAATCCGTGAAATTCTTGATCTCTATGACGAAAATGATGGCGGAGCCGCTCAGATGGCCAAGTCGCTGAAGAAGTTTCGTGAACGGATCTTGGCCCTCGAAGCCCAGCGTGACGATATTGACGGTGCCATTGAGCAGCTGCGCGGCGGCTGTGATCGCATGGAGCGGCAATTGACCCAACTGCGCCCAGACCTTTTGCCTCGCGCCGCAGACTATGATCAGGTCCTGCGGGCCCGTTTAGATGGTGTGGCCGACAACGCCCATGCCGACTAGGCTGTCTTGCTGAGCGCTTAACTCCAGAGTTCCGGAGCCTTCATGTCCTATCGTGCCCCCGTCCGTGATCAAATGTTCGTTCTGCGAGACGTGTTGAACATCGCCCAATATGCCGACCTTCCCGGCTTTGCCGATGCTTCGGTGGATCTGGTCGAACAGGTCCTCACCGAAGGGGCCAAGTTCTGCGAAGAGGTCCTCGCCCCGCTGAACGGCGTGGGCGACAAACAGGGCTGCGTCTGGTCACCCGATCACACGGTCAAGACCCCGGACGGATTCAAGGCTGCCTATCAGGCCATGGTCGATGGCGGCTGGCCCGCGATCGGCGCGGAGCCCGAGTTCGGCGGCCAAGGCCTGCCAGCGGTGGTGACCCTGGCCTATAGCGAGATGTCTTCGGCCGCCAACATGGCCTTCGCCATGTATCCGGGCCTGACCCACGGCTGCTATTCGGCCATCCTTGCGGGCGGATCGGACGAGCAAAAGGCGCTCTATCTGCCCAAACTGGCCACCGGTCAGTGGGGCGGGACCATGAACCTGACCGAGCCGCACTGCGGCACCGATCTGGGCCTTCTGCGCACCAAGGCTGTGCCGCAGGCCGATGGGTCCTATCGAATCACCGGCCAGAAGATATGGATCTCCGGCGGCGAACATGACATGGCCGAGAACATCGTCCATCTGGTGCTGGCCCGTATCGAAGGGGCTCCGGCGGGCGTCAAAGGCATCTCCCTCTTTATCGTGCCCAAGCATATTCCCGACGCTCAAGGCAATCCCGGTGCGCGCAACAGTGCCAACTGTGTCGGCCTCGAAGAGAAGATGGGCATCCATGGCAGCGCGACCTGCGTCATGTCCTATGAGGACGCGACCGGTTGGTTGATCGGCGAGGAGAATAACGGCCTCAAGATCATGTTCGTGATGATGAACGAGGCCCGCCTCGGCGTCGGCCTACAGGGTTTGGCCCAGGGTGAAGCGGCCTATCAGGGCGCGGTCGCCTTCGCCAAGGATCGCCTACAGGGGCGCAGCCTCACCGGTCCAAAAAATGCTGAAGGACCGGCTGATCCGATCATCGTCCATCCCGATGTGCGTCGGATGTTGATGGAGTCCAAGTGCCTGCTCGAAGGCGGCCGAGCCTTCATGCTCTGGACCGGTATGCACGGCGACTTGGCGACCAAGAGCCCCGATGCGGAGGTCCGCCAAAAGTCTCACGACTATATGGGCTTGATGACCCCGGTTCTGAAGGGCTTCTTCACCGACAAGGGCTTCAAGATCGCCTCGGACTCGCTGCAGGTTCACGGTGGGTCAGGCTTCACCGAAAGCTATGCCGCCTCGCAATATATGCGCGATGTCCGCATCACCCTGATCTATGAGGGCACCAACGGCGTTCAGGCCCTCGATCTGGTCGGGCGCAAGCTCGCAGCCAGCGGCGGTCGGGCCGTGATGAGCTTCTTTGCCGAGATTGATGCCTTCATCGCCGATCATGACGAAGATGAGACGTTGAAGGTCTTCGTTGAAGGCCTCCAAACTGCCAAGGCCCAGCTGCAAGAGGCCACTATGTGGCTGATGTCCAATGGCCTACAAAACCCGGACAATGCCGGGGCGGCCTCCAGCGACTATCTGCACCTGTTTGGCCTGACGGGCACCGCCTATATGTGGGCCCTGATCGCTAAGGCCGCAGCGACAAAGATCGCGGAGGGGTCAAGCGATCCCTTCTATGCCGACAAGCTGGTCACCGGCCGGTTCTTTGTTGAGCGGGTCCTGCCCGATACCGGATCACATCTGGCCAAACTTAAGACCGGCTCAGCGACCATGATGGCGCTTGCCGCTGACCGCTTCTGAACCACATATCGATCAACGACATAAAAGACAGGAAACATCATGGGCGTTCTGAACGTTGAAAAGCCAGCCTTCATGGACATTGAAGAGCTGAACATCTTTGAAGCCGCCGTCGGCCGCTTCTTTGACGATCATGCCGCGCCGGCTGACGTCCAGCGCTGGCGCGACAATGGCGTCGTGGACCGCAAGCTGTGGAACATTGCGGGCGAAGCGGGCCTTTTGGGTGTCTCCTTGCCTGAGGAATATGGCGGCTCCGGCGGTGACTTCCGCCATGAGGTCGTGATCATGGAGCAGATGGGCCTGAAGGGTGTCGAGGGTTTCGGCATTACTCTGCACAACGCCATCGTCGCCCCCTATATCAACCACTATGGCTCCGAAGAGCAAAAGCAGCGCTGGTTGCCGCGGATCATCTCGGGCGAACTGGTCACCGCCATCGCCATGACCGAGCCAGGCGCCGGGTCCGACCTGCAAGGGGTCAAGACCACCGCCAAGAAGGACGGCAACCACTATGTGATCAGCGGTCAAAAGACCTTCATCACCAATGGCCAAACCGCCAACCTGATCTGCGTGGTCTGTAAGACCGATCCCACGCTCGGCTCGAAGGGCACGTCCCTGATCATGGTCGAGACCGATGAGGTCGAGGGCTTTGAGCGCGGCCGCAACCTGCACAAGGTCGGTCAGGAGAGCCAAGACACCTCTGAACTGTTCTTCAATGACGTCCGGGTCCCGACCTCGAACCTTTTGGGTGCCGAAGAGGGCAAAGGCTTTGTCCAACTGATGCAGCAATTGCCTCAGGAACGCCTGATCATCGCCATTCAGGGCCTCGCCATGATCGAGCGGGCACTGCAGGTGACCATCGAGTACGTCAAGGACCGCAAGGCCTTTGGCCAGCGCATCATCGACTTCCAGAACACCCAGTTCAAGCTGGCCGAAGCCAAGACCGAAGCCACCGTCGCTAAGGTCTTTGTCAACCACTGCACCGACCTCTTGATGGCCGGAAAGCTCGATGCGGCAACCGCCTCAATGGCCAAATATTGGGTCAGCGACCTGCAGTGCAAGATCGTCGATGAGTGCCTGCAACTGTTCGGTGGCTACGGCTACATGACCGAATATCCCATCGGCCAGATGTATAAGGATGCTCGCATCCAGCGCATCTATGGCGGGGCCAATGAGATCATGAAGGTGCTCATCGCTCGCACGCTCTAGGCTGCGACCGCGATACCTATGGTGATTAGGACTGGATGGGGCCAATAGCCTCATCCAGTCCTTTTCAGTTCAAACAAGAACTGTTTTGCCCATTCGCGCCGTAATATCGGTAATTTCAGATACTTTTCGAACCTGCAAAGGCGAAATATTCCGCCTCTAATCTGTGATAGAACAAATAATTTTATCTACTTTGATATATTGATAGTGCTACATTAAGGGCGAAATCTTAGGTCCCGCCAGCGTAGCTTAGCTCTCATGTCTGATGATAAGTCCGTTCAAGAACGTCCAAAGGCGACCGGCGACATTGTCTATGGCCAGAGCTTGGAAGCCGATCAACCGGGCAGTTTCGACGACCTGACCGCCGCGATCATGGCCACGACGGTCGCTCGGGTTGGCTATTGGCGCCTGCTCACGCCGAGCAACAACATCATATTTTCTGAGACCATGTACGAGATTCACGGTCTGTCGTCGGATCAACCGGTCACCGCCGCGTCGATGCTGGAACGGTTCGTGCAAGAGGACCGTCACCTGATGGGCCAGATGGTCATGGCTGGCCTCAACCAGACCGGTCCCGCCTTTGCGGAGTTCCGCCTCAACCACCCCACCCTTGGGGTTCGTCATCTCTGGTCCCGCGTCGAGCGTGAACCCAGCTCGAAATCAGCCCACCCTGCCCTGTTCGGCATCACCATCGACATTACCGAGTTGCGCCAGAAGGATCAGGATCTGGTCGAGAGTGAGCGGCACCTGCGCTTTCTAACCACCTATAGCCGCGACATGATCATGCGTGTTCGGGGCGATGGAACCTGCACCTACATCTCGCCTGCCGTGGTCACAGTCACTGGCTATGACGCCAAGGATATGGTCGGCCAGCGTCCGACCCGGCGCGTGCACCCCGAAGATTGGAAGCTCGCCCTCGCGGCCGTCCGCGCAATGATCGCCAAGGGTGAAAATAGCAACCGCATCCCCGTTGAATATCGCTATCTGCACAAGACCCGGGGCTGGATTTGGCTGCAGAGTAACATTCGCTTCTTGCTCGGGCCCAATCGGGAGGTCCTTGAGTGGATCGACATTGTTCGCGACATCCACGACCGAAAGATCGCGGAGCAGGAGGCAGAGGCCGCCAAGGCCATTGCGGAGGCTGCGGCACGGTCAAAGTCTGAATTTCTCTCGACCTTAAGCCATGAACTGCGCACGCCCTTGACCGGCATTATCGGCCTCAGTGAAATGATTGGAACCGATGGCGGGCTCAATGACCGGGATCGGCACTATTTGGATCTGGTTCAAGATGCCAGCCGCCAGTTAATGGCCATCGTCAATAATGTGCTGGATATTAGCCGTCTCGAGTTTGGCACGGTGCGTCTGGTCGAGGAAAGTTTCCGTCTCTCCGACACCTTGGCCAATGTCATTGAGGTCATGACCCCAGAGGCGCGCGCCAAGGGCCTGTCCCTCGGCGTGGACCTGCCAGACACCATTCCCCTGACCGTCGGCGATCCCGGGCGGAACAGTCAGATCCTGTTCAATCTGGTGAGCAATGCCACCAAACATTCATCCGGCGGAGAAATCGCGCTGAAGCTGGCGCTCAAAACCCAGCAGGACCGGGC
>JBEGOG010000076.1:0-6847 GCA_041182125.1 Pseudomonadota bacterium | reverse complement strand
ATATTCCTCAATGATCTCAGCGGTGCTGCGCTTTTCAGCCTTGGCATCGTCCCAAGTGACCTTGAGGGCGTCGCGGCCCTTTTTGGCGGCCCAAGTATTATCGGCAACGACGGCGACGCCGGTGCTGATCTTGAAGACCTTGACCACGCCCTTGACCTTAAGGGCCTCGCTGTCGTCAAAGCTCTTAACCTTGGCCCCAAACAGGGGGGCATGGGCCACCATAGCCGTCAGCATCTCGGGCATTTGGATGTCTTGGGTATAGATCGCTGTGCCGTCGCTCTTGACCTTGCTGTCCTTGCGGCGAACCGACTGGGTACCGATGAGGGTAAAGGTTTTCGGATCCTTTAGGGTAGGTTCGGCGGGCGGTGTCATCTTGCCCGCATCGGCCAGCAGTTCTGCAAAGCTGGCGCTCTTGCCGGAGGCGTGGGAGACCACGCCGCTCTTGACGCGAACCTCAGCGGCCGCGACGCCCCATTTTGCGGCGGCGGCATTGACGAACATGGTCCGCGCGCCTGCGCCCGCCTTACGAAGCTGCATCCAGCTATTGGCAATGGCGGTCGAGCCGCCGGTGCCTTGAGCCCCCATCAGCAGGTTGGCATAGACCTTGATATTTGCGGAGGATTGCTCGACCTTGATCGTGGTCCAGTCGGCGTCAAGCTCTTCCGCAACGATCGCCGCGAGGCCAGCATGGGTGCCTTGGCCAAACTCAATATGTTTAGAGATCACCGTCACGACACCATCCGTGCCGATCTTGATGAAGGGGCCAAAGGCTCCGAAATCCTGCTTCTTTGCCCCCAGACCAAGCAGGTCCATGGGGGAACAGCCGACCAGAAGGGCGCTGCTGGTGACAACCGCACCGACCACCAGGTCGCGGCGGGTAGGGGCCAGACCGGTACGGTCGCTCGAGAGCTTAGATTGAATGTTCATGGGGCTCTGCCTTATGCCGACAGGGTCGCGGCGGCGTCTTTGATCGCCGCGCGAATACGTTGATCGGCACCGCAACGACAGATATTGCCGGTCATGGCGGCATCTATGTCGGCGTCGGTCGGGCGGGGAGTTTTGGCCAAGAGGGCGGCTGCGGCCATAATCTGGCCAGACTGGCAATAGCCGCACTGTGGCACGTCATGCTTGACCCACGCGGCCTGCAAGGCGTGCTCGCCGCCGAGGCCTTCAATGGTGGTGATCTTGACGCCCGTAAGGCCCTCGATGGGGGTTGCGCAGGAGCGGATCGGCTGGCCATCGGCATGGACCGTACAGGCACCGCACTGTGCGATGCCGCATCCAAACTTGGAGCCCGTCATCTTCAGTTCGTCACGAAGGACCCACAACAGCGGGGTGTCGGCTTCGGCCTCGACCTGAAGGGTCTTACCGTTAATTTCGAGCGCGATAGACATCCGCGTTCGTCTCCCTAATGATATGGAAGGCCAGTATAGGCGTTTCTCAATTTGCGATCTTAACGCTGCTTAGGTTGTTCTGCGACCGAAAATATAATTGGAAATACAAATATGGATGCCTTTCCCGCCTTTTTTCCCTTGAGGGGCAAGACGGTAATCATAGCCGGTGAGGGCGAAGGGGCCCTTGCCAAGGCGCGGCTGTTTGAAAATTCACCCGCAACGGTGCGGATCGTTGCCGGTTTAGAGGCCTATGATGCAGACAGCTATGAACATGCTGTATTGGTCTTTGTGGCTCATCCGGATGAAGCCTTTTGCCTGAAGGCCGCCGCGGCGGCGCGGCAGGCCGGAGTTCCGGTCAATGTGGTCGACCGACCCACTCAATGTGATTTCACCACGCCCGCCCTCATCGATCGCGGTGAGGTGGTGGCGGCCATCGGCACGGGCGGCTCGGCCCCCCTCTTGGCCAGTCTGTTGCGCGCCGACATTGAGGCTCGAATTCCGCCCGGGGTTGGGCAGGTGGCTGGCCTGCTTCGGCAGATGCAGGGCGAGATCCGTGCGGCTCTGCCCGATCTCGTCAAGCGCAGGGCCTTTATGCGACGGGTCGTCAATGGTCCCGTCGCGGATTTGGCCATGGCTGGAGACAGCGCGCGGGCAGAGGCGGCCCTTTCGGCTGAACTGGCTCAGGACGCGATCCTATCGGGAAGGCTCTACGCCATAGTGATCGAAGGGCCCGCTGATCTCTTAAGCCTTCGGGCTGCACGAGTGCTGTCAGAGGCCGATGTTCTGGTGGAGGGGCAAGGATCAGATCCGGCCATCGCCATCTTGGCTAGGCGAGATAGCCAGCGCCTGGGTGCCTCCGAAATGGATCCACAATCGCTCATGGACCTCCTCTCACAGGGCCTTCAGGTCGTTTTGATCGGCAAAGAGGCTATCGGGCGGGCGCAAGGTCTCGATGTCGAAACCTTGCCCGCCGCCTTATCCTAAAGGTCTAGGGACCGGCCCTTGGTCTCGGGCAGGAACAGAACGGCCGTGATCACACTGATGGCCGTAAAGATTACCGGATACCATAGCCCCGAATAGATATTGCCCGTTGAGGCCACGATGGCGAAGGCTGTGAAGGGCAAGAAGCCTCCGATCCAGCCGGTGCCAATATGGTAGGGCAGGGACATGGCCGTGTAACGGATGCGGGTCGGGAACAGTTCGACCAAGCACGCTGCAATGGGCCCAAAGAGCGCCGTTGCCGCCACCACAAAGACCAGTAGGATGGCAAACACCTTGGGCAGGTCAACCTTGGCTGGATCAGCCTTGGCCGGATAGCCCGCCGCATTGAGAGCCGCTTGAATGCGAGCTTCGACGTCTGTTTTGACGGCCTTCAGCGCGGCCTTATCCAAGCCCTGTCCATCGGCGGAATTGATGATGGTTTGGCCGACCTTGACGTGGGCGAGGGTCCCGGTGGGCGCGGCTTCGGTATCGTAAGAAACCCCGGCATTGGCCAACACGCTCTTGGCGATGTCGCAAGGCGTGGCAAAGACGGCCTTGCCCACAGGATCGAACTGAAGGCTACAGGTGGAGGGGTCCGCGACCACGACCACGGGCGTGTTGCGACTGGCGCGCGCGAGATCTGGATTGGCGGCCTCTGTCAGCATGTGGAAGCCTGGGAAGAAGGCAATGAGCGCGAGGCTCATACCGGCCAGCATCACCGGCTTGCGGCCAATCTTGTCCGACAGCCAACCAAAGATGATGTAGAGCGGCGCACTGGCCACTGTGGCGGCAATCATCAGCAGATTGACCGTCGCGGGTTCGACCTTGAGGAACTTTTCGAGGAAGATTTGGCTGTAGAAGAAGCTGGTATACCAGACCGCACCTTGGGCGCTCATCATGGCCAAGAGGGCGATGAGAACGATCTTGAGGTTCGGCCACTCGCCGAAGGATTCCTTATAGGGCGATTTAGACAGGGTGCCTTCTTCGTGCATCTTTTTGAAGGTTGGGCTTTCGGACAGTTTCAGTCTCATCCAAATGGATATGCCAACCAGAACCGCTGAAAACATGAAGGGTATGCGCCAGCCCCAAGCCGTGAAGGCGGCCTCACCAAGGATTGTGCGGGTGATCAGGATAACGCCAAGGGCACCCAACAGACCGAAGGCCGCTGAGGCCTGAATCCAGCCCGTCATACTGCCGCGTTTGTTGGCGTCAGAATGTTCGGCGACATAGATCGCCGCGCCGCCATATTCACCGCCCAAGGCGAAACCTTGAATACAGCGTGCGACGATCAAGAGGATGGGAGAAATGATTCCCGCTTGCTCATAGGTCGGCAAGAATCCGACAGCGAAGGTCGCGCCACCCATGAGGACAATGGTGGTCAAAAAGGCACCCTTGCGCCCTACCCGGTCACCAATGCGGCCGAAGAACAGAGCGCCGAGTGGCCGCACAGCAAAGCCTGCACCGAAGATTGCCAAGGCAAAGATGAAGGCTAAGGTGTCACTCACCCCGGCGAAGAAGACCTTTGACAGGACTTGGGTCAGGGTGCCGAAGATGAAGAAATCATACCACTCGAAGGTGGTTCCAGCGGAGGACGCCGCAACGACCGTTCTCATCGAGGTGGGAGCCTCAACGGCGGTTGGACTGGCCTGTTGTGTTGCGGCATCACTCATGGACGGTTCCCCCTAAATTAATTGGCCTAAGCTCTAACATTGGCGCGGCTTTGATGGAAAGTGGCAGGCAGAGACTAGCCGTCCAACCGATAGGTCATGGCATAGACAAAGCGCCCGCCGGGATGGGTGCTGTCGGTGGCCAAAACCAACTGATCGCGCTCATCGAAATAGCGCCTTAGGGTACGAAGGCCCGCAGAGCCCTTTTCGGTCCGCAAGGTCTTGGCGGTTGCGGCGTCCATGGTTTCAGCCGCAATTTCCTGCTCGATGCGGCGGGTTTGAACGCCAAAATCGCGGGCAATCAGCTGATGGATCGCGCCATCCCAGCCTTCGAGCGCGCCAACAATCCCGGCAAATTCCATAGGCACAAAGAGGGTTGATACCGCCACTGGTTCAGCACCGGAGCCCGCGCTGGCTAGTCGAAGCCCCTCAATAACCAGCCAGTGGTCGCCTGGCTGAGCCTTAAGCCGATCGGCTTCGGCTAGGGTGAGGGCCCTTGGATTGGCCGCACGGACACGAAGCTTAGCCTCGCGCGCATATTGGGTGAGGGACTCAGCACCGCCCAGCGCTTGGACAAAGGTTGGCGTAGAGCTGGCCGCAATGACTGTTGTCCCTGCCCCTCGTCTGCGCTCAACCAGACCAGCATCACGCAGCAATCGCAGCGCGTCTCTGACCGTGTGACGAGAGGCAGAATAGATCTGACATAGCTCCATTTCCGGCGGTAGGTGGTCACCCACACTGTACCGGCCTTCGGTAATGTCCGCGCGCAGGGCGGCGGCAAGCTGTCGATATCGTGGAAGGGTCATGAGCCAGACATAGGTTGCAGACGCTCTTTCTATAGACCAGAGCGCATTTCACGCCAGTCCTGTTCAAGACCGTCGCGGTGGATAGGGGCAGCGAGGGAGATAAGCGCCCTGGCGCGATCATCCAAACTTAGGCCACGAAGATCGGCCGATCCGAACTCGGTCACGACAATGGCCACGTCGCCGCGCCCGACACTGACCGCGCCGCCAGTAAGCTTGGGCACAATGCGCGACAGGGCTCCACCCTTGGCGGTCGCATTGAGCGCGATTATGGGTTTGCCCCCTTCGGAGCGCGCGGCGGCGCGCAAAAAGTCATTGAGGCCGCCAATGCCCGAGACCTGACGGCCCCCTAAAAACTCAGCATTGGCCTGGCCCATCAGGTCAATTTCGAGCGCCGAATTGATCGCAGTAAACCGGGGTATCGCCGACAGGACGTCGCTGCTGTGCGTTTCGATCACCGGTGTGAAGCGCACACGCGGGTCTCGGGAAAGGCGCGAGATCAGGTCTTGGCTACCCAGAGCGGCCCCGGTGACGATGGCGTCCCGTTCGTCTGAAATGGCCCCGCAGTCCATCAGGTCCAACAGAGGGTCAATCACCATGCCGGATTTGACGCTCAGCCGTTTGCGATCCTTGATCTCGTTCATAACGGCAAAGCCCATCTTGCCAAGGCCCACCTGAATGGCGGCACCATCGACAATATAATCGGCCACATTGCGTGCGATCGTCGCAAAGGTCGGGTCCAGAGGGCCGGGGTCATAGGTCATCATCGGCATGTTGGCCTCGACCACCACGTCAAAGCTGGCCAAGGCGACCTTGGGTGAGCGGGCAGGGGCGGGCATGTCGGGATTGACGTGGGCAATCTTAAAGACATTGCGGCTAAGGACGGCTGGCTGGAAGTCACAGGAGGTGCCGAAACTACACATCCCATCGGCGTCGGGCGCGCTGACCTGAACCAAGGCGGCATCCAATGGCGTGCGGCATAGCCAGCGCCAAGCTTCACTATAGGCCTGTGGGACCAGTGCGAACCGGCCCTCGTCAAAACTATCGCGCCAATCCGGGCTGACGAAAATGCCTTCACCGCGACTGGTCGCATGAAGTTTGGACCAGTCCGTTTGGTTGACCCCCGGAATGGCGGCGCTGACGAAGGTCAGGCCCTTTGCTGCCTCGGGGTTCCGACCATAGGCCTGCGCAAAAATCACAGGTTCTGTGCCCGCCGTGGCGACAAATACCCGCCCGCTCGATCCGGAAAGGCGCTCTGCGAGCAGAGCGATGGCCTGGTCGGCATCGAGGCGGATCATAGGGGCTCCCACGTGTTTAGAGGCTTGGCTTAGGGTCTGGTGCCTAGGCTCAATCGGTTCATTCGGACCCGTTCATAGCCGGATGAGCGCCAAGCGCCAAGCCAGCGGCGGTGGCGTACCGTGGCGCTTTGTCGCCCTTTGACTGAATTTGGGGGCTGTCCGAGGCGCTTGAGGCGTTTAAGGTAGGGCATGACCTTTACAAACCCCATCATCGAAGCTGGCGTCGCCGGCCTTATCGCTCTCTATGATCAACGGGCCGTGACCCCTGTTGAAGCCACCCAAGCCTATTTGGCGCGCATCGAGCGCCTCGGCGGGCCGTTAAACGCCTATACATCGGTAGACCAAGACGGCGCATTGACCGCTGCGCGGGCCAGTGCCGAGCGTTGGGCGGCGGGTGAGCCACTTTCTGGCATCGATGGTGTGCCCGTCGCGATCAAGGGCAATATCGCGGTTGCGGGCATGCCGCTCCATGCCGGAATCGGAGCCCACCGCGACCGTATCGCCACCGAAGATGCCGCCTGCGTGGCGGCTTTGCGTGAGGCCGGCGCGGTCATTTTGGGCATGCTCAACATGCACGAAGGTGCCGTTGGCGCGACCACGGACAATGAGGCCTTTGGCAAGGCCCACAATCCCTATGCTCTAGGTCTCACCGCGGGCGGCTCGTCCGGCGGGTCCGGATCGGCGGTGGCGGCGGGTCTTTGCGC
>JBEGOG010000075.1:0-7227 GCA_041182125.1 Pseudomonadota bacterium | reverse complement strand
TCGTCAATGTCGGTGAGCGCGTGTTCTTCGACTATGATTCCCACGCCCTGCGTGCGGATGGTAGCGCCATGCTTGACGCACAAGCCGCATGGCTGGCGCGTTATCCGAATGTGAAGGTTCGCATCGAAGGCAATGCCGACGAACGCGGTACCCGTGAATATAACTTTGCCCTCGGCGCACGCCGGGCCAATTCCGTGCGGGACTATCTGGTCTCCAAGGGCGTGGCCGGTAGCCGGATCGAGACGGTTTCCTACGGTAAGGAAAAGCCCATCGATGGCGGAACCACTGAAGAGGCTTGGGCCAAGAACCGGAACGCCCACACAGCCCTGACCGATGGCGCGCCGCAATAGGCACCGCGTGGTCCTCGGGACTTCAGACAGGGAAGGGGGCTGCATCCGCGGCCCCCTTCTTTCCATTTACGACCCCCTTTTCCTTGGGGGCGGCTTGGCCCATTGTGGCTGCGATCCATTGATTTTGATCTGACGGGTGACCTGATGAAGACCCTATGCGCGCGTCCTATCTTGCGACCCGCCCTTGGCATGGCCCTCGCCTTGGCCTTTGGCTTTGCTGGCCTCGTATCATCGGCCCAGGCTCAAACCGACGATGCCACCACCAAGCGCTTTGACCGGATCGAGCGTCAGTTGCGCGAGGTGCGTGACATTGTCCTTCAGGCCCGCAGTACCGGTCAGCCGGTCGAGATCAAGATGGCCGGGCCTGATCCTGAGATGGCCACCTTGCGCACCCGGATCGACGATCTGGAACTGACCCTGCGCCAAACCACCGGCCAGATCGATAGCCTCAGCCAAGAATTGGCCAAGGCGCGCCGTGATCTGAAGGCCTTGGAATCCGATAACAACGCCCTGCAAGACCGGATGGCCGCGGCTGAGGGTCAATTGGCCAGCGCGGCCCAAGCTGCCTCTCAGGTCGCTCCTCAGGCGGCAAAAACTGCGCCGGAAGTGGCCGCCCCCGCCAAGGCCCCTGCGCCTGTGGCTTTGCCCAAGCCGCAAGCCGCCGTCAAATCGCCCACCGCTGCCAGTTCAGCTGGTGAACGGACCGCCGCCTTCCAACGCGCCAAACAACTGCTGCTCGATGGCCAATTCCCTGCCGCTTCGACCGCGTTTCAGGACTATGTCGACCAATATGGCGATACAGCCCCCAATGGTCCTGAGGCGCGCTATTGGCTCGGCGAGACCCTGTTCATTCGCGGCTCCTATGCCGATGCTGCTGCGGCCTATATTGGGGCCATTCGCGGATGGCCACCCACCGTTTGGGGCGCTGAGGCCGTGGTAAAGCTTTCCATGTCGCTGATTGAGCTGAAAAAAACACCCGATGCCTGCCGCACCCTCGACGAGTTTGGTCGTCGTTATCCGGCGGCAGCACCCGCCACCAAGGCTAGGGCTGATAAGGCTCGCCTTCGCGCCAAATGCGCCTAGGCGGGTCTGACTCGATCAGCACCTTGAAGGTCTCGCTGCAGACTGAGGCCGAGCAGGTCTTGGCTCGGTATCTGGACGGCAATGAACAGACGCCTGTCGCTGTGGCCTTCTCCGGCGGTAGTGACAGTCTCGCAACCTTGATCTTAACATTGGACTTTGCAGCACGACGCGGCCGCAGGGTGCTGGCCTTAACCCTAGATCACGGACTTCAAGAGGCGTCACGCCAATGGACCCAGCACTGCGCGATGCTCGCCGCAAGTCTTGGCGCTGAACCCATATCCCTTATCTGGGAATCGGAACGGCCAAGCGCAGATGCCAGCGGTCTTCCAGCGGCGGCACGGACCGCGCGCCACCGGCTCTTGGCCCGCGAAGCCAAGGCCCATGGCGCAAAGGTGCTGATCTTTGGCCATACCCAAGACGACCAGCGCGAGTCCGATTGGATGCGGCGGTCCGAGGGCTCGACCCTTGGCCGACTCAAAGCTTGGGGCCCCTCACCGGTCTGGCCAGAGGGGCGGGGTGTTTTTCTGCTGCGTCCGGTCTTGAACCAGAGCCGGGAAGACTTGCGGGCCTATTTGACAGGCAAGGGCCTCGGTTGGATCGAAGACCCAGCCAATCAGGATCCGCGCTTTGGCCGCGCGCGCGCCCGAATGGCGCTGGCGAACCTTGAGGCTGAGGTTCCGACCGTGATGTCTGGTTCAGAGCCGATCTTTTGGCCAAAGGACCTGGGGCCATGGACCGCCTACGGGGCTTTGGTCTTGGACCGCGAGGCGTTGCAGGAGGCGCCTCAAGGCTTAGAAAGTTTCATGGCGCGGGCGCTACTGTCGGTCTCTGGCCATGACGCCGCGCCCCGCTACCCCTCGCTTCAGCGTTTGACGTCGGCCTTGAGAGATGGGGCACCCTTTACCGCCACCCTGTCGGGCGCGCAGGTGCGGGCAAGCCCTGATCAGGTCTGGATCATTCGTGAAGCGGGTCGAAAGGGCCTTGCACCGCTTGACCTCCTCCCAATGGTGTCGTCGCCCCCGGTCTGGGATGGCCGGTTCCAGATTGGGGGCGGGGCGGCGGGCGCACAGGTCATCGCGCTGCGTGGCCAAGCCAAGAGGTTGAGCCCTCGGGATCGCAAAAGGCTCGCGGACCTGCCCGCACCCTTAAGGGCGACCTTGCCATTGGTGGCCCGATCAGACGGAACGGTCAGCCTCCCCACCTTTATGGGTGAGACATGCACGCTCAATATCGCAGCAGACTCTGTGATTTTGCAGCGTCTAGCGGCGGCCTGTGGCAGAATAATCTCCGAGCAAGCCCTAGGATGATGCCGTTCGTTGATGGTGCCCATGGCAAAACCGACTGCGACATCCTATCTTGAGGTCCTAAGGCTAAAAAAGGCGACCACAATGAATTTGCGTAATCTGGCCATCTGGGGTGCCATCGTTGTGATCCTGCTTGGGATCTACAGCGCCATGAATCCGAGCGCCAAGTCGGGCGCGGTCGGTGAGATCAGCTATTCACAGCTGCTCAGCAAGGTGGATGGCGGCCAGATCAAGTCCGCCATCTTCCACAATGATGTGGTCGAGGCTAAGGACGCCAGTGGCAAGAGCTACAATGTCGTTACCCCAATGAACCAGGATGATCTGGTCAAGCGCCTGCAGGCCAGCGGCGCTGACATTCAGGTTAAGCCTGCGGGCGGCATTACGCCGATGGGCCTGTTCCTGAATGCCTTGCCCATTCTCATCTTGATCGGTGTCTGGATCTTCTTCATGCGCCAGATGCAGGGCGGCGCGCGCGGGGCTATGGGCTTTGGCAAGTCCAAGGCGCGGCTGCTGACCGAAAATAAGAACAAGGTCACTTTTGACGATGTGGCGGGTGTCGATGAGGCCAAGGAAGAGCTGAACGAAATCGTTGAGTTCCTGAAGGACCCTGGCAAGTACCAAAAGCTTGGCGGTAAGATCCCGAAGGGCGCGCTGCTGGTCGGTCCTCCCGGCACGGGTAAGACCCTGCTGGCCCGCGCCATTGCCGGTGAAGCCGGCGTGCCCTTCTTCAGCATTTCCGGCTCAGACTTTGTCGAGATGTTCGTCGGCGTGGGTGCCAGCCGCGTGCGCGACATGTTCGAGCAAGCCAAGAAGAACGCCCCCTGCATCATCTTTATCGACGAGATCGACGCGGTCGGTCGCCATCGCGGCGCAGGCCTTGGCGGCGGCAATGATGAGCGCGAACAGACCCTCAACCAGCTTCTGGTCGAGATGGACGGCTTTGAAGCCAATGAGGGGATCATTCTGGTTGCGGCAACCAACCGTCCCGACGTGCTCGATCCCGCCCTGTTGCGTCCCGGCCGTTTTGACCGCCAGATCGTCGTGTCTAATCCTGACATTACTGGCCGCGAGACCATCCTGCGCGTCCATATGCGCAATGTGCCCCTGTCATCTGACGTCGACGTCAAGACCATCGCGCGGGGTACGCCCGGCTTTTCGGGTGCGGATCTGGCCAATCTGGTCAATGAATCGGCCCTGATGGCGGCGCGTCGTAACCGGCGCATGGTCACAATGAAGGATTTCGAAGACGCCAAGGACAAGGTCATGATGGGCGCTGAGCGCAAGTCGATGGTCATGACCGAAGACGAAAAGCGCATGACCGCCTATCACGAGGGTGGCCACGCGCTGGTCGCCCTGACCGTTTTGCATACCGACCCTGTCCATAAGGCCACCATCATTCCGCGCGGCCGGGCCTTGGGCATGGTCATGCAGCTGCCTGAGCGGGACAAGCTGTCCATGTCCTATGAGCAGATGACTTCGCGTCTTGCCATCCTGATGGGCGGGCGCGTCGCCGAAGAGCTGATCTTTGGTAAGGAAAAGGTCACCTCCGGGGCCTCATCCGACATTGAACAGGCCACCCGCCTGGCCCGTATGATGGTCACCAAATGGGGCTATTCTGACGCGCTGGGCGTGGTCTCCTACGGGGAAAATCAGGACGAGGTGTTCCTTGGCCATTCGGTGGCCCGCACCCAGAATGTCTCCGAACAGACGGCTCAACTGATCGATAGCGAGGTGCGCGGTCTGGTACAGGGCGGCTTTATCGAGGCGCGCCGGATCCTGACCGAGCGCTTGGATGATCTTCACACCCTGGCCAAGAACCTGCTTGAGTTCGAAACCCTGTCGGGCGACGAGATCATTGGCGCGCTCAAGGGCGTTGTGCCGGTGCGCGAAAAGGCCGAGGACAAGAAGCCGATTGCCCCTTCGGTTTCCGTGCCCCTGACCCCCAGCACCGGTCCTGAGCCTGCGTGAGCCCTAAGGCGATGGCCGGACCGAGCGTGATGGGGGTGGTCAATGTCACCCCTGACAGTTTCTCGGATGGCGGTCAGTTTTTTTCGGTTCAGGCCGCTGTCGACCATGGATTGAGGCTGCTCGAACAGGGCGCAGACATGCTTGATATTGGCGGGGAATCCACCCGTCCGGGGGCAGAGCCGCTGTCGGCTCAGGCCGAGATGGACCGGGTCCTGCCGGTCATTGAGGCCCTTCGCCAATCCACCGCCTGTCCGATCAGCATCGATACGCTAAAGGCTAAGGTCGCGCGGGCGGCTGTTTTGGCCGGCGCGACGATCTGGAATGATGTCACCGCCCTTCGCGGGTCCGACGATGCCGCCGCCGTGGCTGCCGAGCTTGGCGTACCCGTGGTGCTGATGCACATGCAGGGCGAGCCGGGCACCATGCAGGTCGCTCCCCATTATGAGGATGTGGTGGCCGAGGTCTGCGCTTTCCTATCCGAGCGGGCGGACGTGGCCATGGCCGCAGGGGTCGCGCGAGAGGCCATCAGCCTTGATCCTGGCATCGGCTTTGGCAAGACCCTGAGCCATAACCTGACCCTCCTGGCCCATCTGGATCAGATCATGGCGCTGGGCTTTCCGGTCCTTTTGGGCGTCAGCCGCAAGCGGTTTGTTCAGGCCATCGATCCAACAGCCCTCGAGCCCACCGACCGGTTGGGTGGATCCCTCGCCGCGGCCTTGGCCGGAGTTCGAGCTGGGGTCGATGTGATCCGCGTCCATGATGTGCGCGAGACGGTGCAGGCCTTACGGGTCTGGCAAGCCATCGAAGGGGCGAGGTCCTAATCATGGCCGGGCGGGTTTTGATCATTGCTGGCTCTGACAGCGGCGGCGGCGCGGGCATTCAGGCCGATATCAAGACGGTCACGGCCCTTGGTGGCTTTGCGGCCACTGCTGTGACGGCCATTACCGTGCAAAATAGCCTCGGCGTCTTTGGGGTTCACCCCATCCCGCTGGATATTGTTACCGCTCAGGCGAGGGCGGTGCTGGATGATATTGGTGCCGATGCCATCAAGACCGGCATGTTGGGTACTGTGGCCATGGTCGAGACGGTCTGCGCCCTGCTCGATAGCGCCCCCGACCTTCCAGCCATTATTGATCCGGTCATGATCGCCAAGGGCGGCCATCCGCTTCTAGAGGCCCAAGGCATAGCGGCCATTCGTGATCTCTTGGTCCCGCGCGCAGGGCTCCTCACCCCCAATGCGCCAGAGGCTGCGGCCCTGACCGGCCTAGCCGTCGAAACGCTCGATGATCTCCGCCGCGCGGGCGAGGCCCTGATGAGGCTTGGCGCAAAAGCGGTGCTGATGAAGGGGGGGCATCTGGCCGGGGATCAGGTCACCGATCTCTTGATCACCTCAGAGGGCGAGACCCTGCTGCAGGGCCCGCGTCTTCATAGCCGCCATACCCATGGCACCGGCTGTACCCTGGCCTCGGCCTGCGCGGTCGGTGTGGCCCAAAGGCTGAGACTGGCCCAAGCGGTGGAACGGGCGAGGCGCTATGTGATCGAGGCCATGGCGCGCGCGCCGGGCTATGGGGCCGGTCACGGGCCGCTGGACCATGGCTGGCCTTTTCGCCCGATCTGAATCTGTCTAGGTTTGGGCCATGACCCAGCCTGACCAAGCCGCCCGTCTCGTCGCCATCCTGCGCCAAAGTCCAAACCTGATGGGCGTCTTGACCACGGCCAGAGCCCTGGTCCTGCCCGACTGGCGGGTCTTTTCGGGCGCGGTCTATCAGACGGTCTGGAACCATCTGACGGGCCGAGACCTCGACTATGGCATCAAGGACTATGATCTGGGCTATTTCGACGGCTCGGACCTGTCCTACGAGGCCGAAGATGTTTGGATCAAGCTGGCCGCCAAGACCTTTAAACCGCCCTTTTGCGACACAGTCGAGGTGCGCAATCAGGCCCGGGTCCACATCTGGTTTCCCGACCATTTCAACGAGCCCTATGACCCCCTGACCTCGACGGACGAGGCCCTGACCCGCTTTGTCGCGGATGATCAGATCAGTGTGGCGGCACCCTTTGGTCTGGATGACCTCTTTGCCATGACCATTCGTCCCAACCCCCTTCGCGGCCTGAGCCCCGGCTTTGACCGCACGGTGGTTTCGGCCCGCAATCGCTGGCCAGAACTGACGGTTGCAGGCCTGTAGGCGAACCGATAGGGCTGTTTGAAACCCTGATTGAAAGTCCAGCCCATGACCGATCTCCTTCGCCAATGGACCGTCGATGCCTTTGCCTCGGCACCCTTTCGCGGCAATCCGGCCTGCGTGGTCGAGCCCCTTGAGACATGGCCTGACGCGGCCTGGATGCAGGCCTTGGCCATGGAGAACAATCAGGCCGAGACGGCCTTCTTGCGGCGCACCTCTGATCCGTCGCGGTTTGGTCTTCGCTGGTTTACCCCGGCCATGGAGGTGCCGCTCTGCGGCCACGCCACCTTGGCCAGCGCCCATATTCTGTTGACGGAACTTTTTCCGGAGTTGGACGCG
>JBEGOG010000074.1:0-6873 GCA_041182125.1 Pseudomonadota bacterium | reverse complement strand
GGGGGAAGATTTGCTTTCTTAGATCTTCCCCCTCTGGGGGAAGTACCGGCGAAGCCGGGGTAGGGGGATTTACACACCCGATCTAAAAGGCCGCAAAATATCCTAAAATGACCTGCTCATAGATGCGGGTCAGGTCTTCGATCTCTTGCACGGAGGTACATTCGTCGACCGCGTGCATGGTGGCTCCGACCAGACCCAACTCCACGACCGGGCAGAGTTTGCGCAGGAAGCGGGCGTCGGAGATGCCGCCGGTGGTGGACAGGATCGGGGCCTCGCCGGTCACCGACTTGACCGCCGCTGCCAGCACATCGACGAAGGGACCCGGCTCAGTGATGAAGGCATTGCCGGTCAGGACAGGCTCTAGGCTCACCGTCCCGTCAAAGCCCATGGCGGCCTTGGCGCAGGCCTCCTCCAGCCAAGCGATCAGGCTGTCGCCATCATGCAAGGGGTTGAAGCGAATATTGAGCCGCGCCGTGGCCTTGGCCGGAATGACATTGGTGACGGGATTGTCCACGTCGATGGTGGTGACTTCTAGGTTTGAGGCCGGGAACCTTGGATGGCCCTGATCCAGAACATGGGCCTGAATTTCAGCCAGCAGGCGGATCAGGACCGGGATCGGATTGGCCGCTTGATGGGGATAGGCGACGTGGCCTTGAACCCCCTCGACGGTGATCCAGGCATTGAGGCTGCCGCGCCGTCCGATCTTGAGCTGATCGCCAAGCCGTGCGGCGCTCGTCGGTTCGCCCAGCACCACATGATCGATGGTCTCGCCCTCAGCGGCCAAGGCCTCAACGACGGGGCCGGTGCCGTGGATGGCCTTGCCCTCTTCGTCGCCGGTGATCAGGAAGGATAGGGAGCCGGGGACCTCGCCCTTGGCCAGCACGCGGCTGACCGCAGCGGTCCAGGCGGCGATGGAGCCCTTCATATCGACGGCTCCGCGCCCATAGAGCACACCGTCAATGATCTGGGCCTCAAAGGGGCCGGTGGTCCAGGCGGCTGCATCGCCGACCGGCACCACGTCCGTATGGCCCGCAAAGGCCAGATTAGGTCCGCTCGTGCCGCGCCGCGCATAGAGGTTCTCAATGCCCTCAAAGGGCATGCGGCGGCAGGCAAAGCCAAGGTCGGACAGGGCCGACTGCAAGACATCCATTGCCCCAGCATCAGCGGGGGTGACAGAGGGGCGCCGGATCAGGGCCTGCGCAAAGGCGACGGGATCAAGGGTCATGATCTTGAGTTAGCGCGCTAAGGCCGATGAGGGAAGGGGTAGGGCGGCTACAAGCCTCTGCGACCCTAGCCAATAAGCTGCGTCGGCAGCCAGACCCTCATCCGCGCGACTGCCTCGCGCAGTTTGTCCAGATGGATGGCATAGGACAGGCGCAGATAGCGTTCGGGGGCTGCGGCACCAAAATCGAGGCCCGGGGTCATGGCAACGCCGATCTCCTGCAGCATATGGTGGGCGAAATGGGTGCTGTCGGTGCTAAAGGCGCTGCAATCCAGATAGACATAGAAGGCCCCGTCCGGCGCGACGGGTACGCCAAAGCCTAGGTCTTTGAGCGCGGGAACAATATAGTCTCGGCGCGCTTTGAACTCGTCTTTGCGCTGGCGATAGATGGCCATGGATTCGGGTGTGAAACAGGCTAGCGCCGCATGTTGCGCCAAGGCTGAGGGGCAGATGAACAGGTGCTGTGCCAGCTTCTCAAAGGTCGCCACGAAGGCAGGGGGGACGATCAGCCAACCCAGTCGCCAACCGGTCATGTTGAAGAACTTCGAAAAGCTGTTCGAGACGATGATGTCATCACCATATTCCAGCGCCGTGCGGGCTTGGCCGTCATAGGTCAGGCCCAGATAGATCTCATCGACGATGGTGAACCCGCCCTTGGCGCGCACAGTCTCAATGATCTTTCCCAGCTCTTCAAAGGGGATGGAGGTGCCCGTGGGATTGGCGGGGGAGGCGATTAAGGTGCCGCGCACCCCTTCGCTCCAATGGGCATCGATCAGATCAGCGGTCAGTTGAAAGCGGGTTTCAGGGCTCACCGGGATCAGGGTCGGGACGCCGTCGAAGGCGTTGATATATTGGCTGTTACAGGGATAGGTCGGATCGCTGAGCAACACCTTTTCGCCCGGATTGACCAAAGCGCAGGCCGCCAGCGTCAGGGCCGCAGACGCTCCCGCCGTGACCACCACCCGCTCGGGGGCGATATCGACGCCATATTCGGTCTTGTAATAGTTGGCGATGGCCTCGCGCAGGGGCGTGATGCCAAAGGCTTGGGTGTAGGCGGTTTTGCCGGCCTTGGCGGCCTCAATTAGGGCCTCGACAACGGCGGGCGGCGCGGTGAAGTCCGGCTCGCCGATGCTCATATTGATCACCGAGCGCCCTTGCGCCTCCAGAGCCAAGGCCTGCTTAACCAACTCCATCGCGTAGAAGGGAAAGAACCGGTCGGTCCGGTTGGCGAGGGGCGGAAGGGCAGAGGTCATGAATCGCACTCAGAGGGGTTGGATCGCCCCCTTTAGCACGCGCCCTTGAGGTTTTCTTGCCTCGTGACCCTTCTACGGAGGATTGCTGGAACTGTGTGCCATTTTCCCTCTTTTAACCCACATAATCGACCCTCGATGAGCAGGTCTTCGCCCGTCACCGAAAATTCACTGAAATTTGGTCTGGCCAATCTGGCGGATTGAGTCTATGACATCGCTGTCAATTGATAAAAAACGACCTTAGGGACCAACCAGCCATATGCAATCCTCAGATCAGCCATCGATCAGCGGGTCTCGCGCTCTGGTCCTGTTGGGGGCGACCGGGGACCTTGCCAAGCGGATGCTATGGCCGTCCTTGCTGCATCTGGATGCTGATGGGCTACTGCCAGAGGGGCTGACCCTGTTTGGCGTCGCGCGGCTTCAGGGCACGGATGAGAGCTTCAAGGCTGGGTTGCGCGCAGACCTGTCGGGCCGTGATGGGATTGACGCCGCAGTGCTGGACCGGTTCCTGTCACGCATTCGCTATGTCACCGGCGATGTGACCGTGTCCGAGGGCGCGGCTCATCTGGCCGAGGTCATTGGCCCGATCGCGCAACTGACCTTCTTCTTTGCCCTATCCCCCAGCCTCTATGCGGCGGCCTGCGCCAACCTGAAGGCGGCGGGGCTGATCCAAGACAATAGCCGTCTGGTGCTGGAAAAGCCGATTGGCCGTGATTTGGAAAGTTCCAAGGCCATCAACCGCGCCGTCGCGGCGGTGGCGAGCGAAGAGCAGATCTTCCGCATCGATCACTATCTGGGCAAGGAGACGGTGCAGAACCTGATTGCCCTGCGCTTTGCCAACACCTTCTTTGAGCCGCTGTGGACCGGGCGGACCATCGATCACGTCCAGATCACCATTGCCGAGACCGAAGGCATTGGCGAGCGCTGGCCCTATTATGACGAATATGGCGCGGCCCGGGACATGGTGCAGAACCATATGCTGCAGCTTCTGTGTCTGGTGGCGATGGAGCCACCGTCTGATCTCGACCCAGACTCGGTGCGAACCGAAAAGGTTAAGGTGCTTCGTTCGCTGCGACCCTTTACCCATGCCTCGGCCCAACAGCACAGTGTGCGCGGCCAATATCAGGCCGGGTCTATCCAAGGGTTCCCAACCAAGGCCTATCGGGATGAGGTGGGCCGCGAGACCGATACCGAGACCTTTGTGGCTCTGCGCTGTGAGATCGATAATTGGCGTTGGGCGGGCGTGCCGTTCTTCCTGCGCACCGGCAAGCGCATGGCCGAGCGCCGGACCAAGATCGTCATACAGTTCAAGTCGGTGCCGCACTCAATCTTCCAACAGGCGGGGTCCGAGGACCTGTCGCCCAACCGTCTGGTGATTGATTTGCAGCCCGATGAAGACATCAAGCTGACCTTGATGAATAAGCGTCCGGGCCTCGATCAGGGCGGAATGAGACTGCAAAATATGCCCCTGTCCTTGAGCCTATCAGCCAGCTATGGCGGCGAGGGCGGACGGCGGCGGATCGCCTATGAGCGTCTTCTGCTCGATGTGTTCCGGGGGGATCGCACCCTCTTTGTCCGCCGGGACGAGGTCGAACAGGCCTGGACCTTCATTGACGGCTTGGAAAAGGCGTGGGCCGAGGCGCGCATGAGCCCCAAGCCCTATCTTCCCGGCTCATGGGGACCCTCCGGTGCCTTTGGCTTGACCGAGCGGTCTGGCCGCGAGTGGGTGGATTGATCCGATGACCTCCACGCCAATCCCTCTTCACCCCGTCTTGGCAGCGGTGACGGCCCGCATCACCGAGGCCAGCCGCGATAGCCGCGCGGCCTATGAGGCCCAGATGCACGAGGCTGCGGCTTCGGGCACGGCGCGGGGGCGTCTGAGCTGTGGCAATCAGGCCCACGGATTTGCCGCCGCCGACGAGGGCTGGGAAAAGCTGACCCTCAAGCTGGCCGAGCGGCCCAATGTCGGCATTGTCACCGCCTATCATGACATGCTGTCCGCCCACCAGCCCTATGAGGCCTATCCCGACCAGATCAAGGCGGCGGCCCGTGAGGTTGTGGCAACGGCTCAGGTCGCGGGCGGGGTGCCAGCCATGTGCGATGGGGTGACCCAAGGCCGGGGCGGCATGGAACTGTCCCTGATCAGCCGAGACGTCGTGGCCATGTCGGCCGCCATTGGACTGTCGCATGATGTGTTTGATGCGGCGCTCTATCTGGGCATCTGTGACAAGATTGTGCCCGGCCTCTTTATCGCGGCCGCCCGTTTTGGCCATCTGGGCAGTCTGTTTGTGCCGTCTGGGCCTATGCCTTCGGGCCTTCCCAATCCCGACAAGGCCAAGGTTCGCCAGCGTTATGCCTTGGGCGAGGCCAGCCGCGCCGAACTGCTGGAGGCCGAGGCGGCGTCCTATCACGCACCGGGCACCTGCACCTTCTATGGCACGGCCAATTCCAATCAGATGTTGATGGAGGCCATGGGCCTGCATCTTCCTGGAGCGGCCTTCGTGGCCCCAAACACGGCCCTGCGCACCGCCCTGACCAAGGCTGCGACCCAGCGGGCGGTAGCGATCAGCGCTCTGGGCGAGGACTATACGCCCTTCCATGCGGTGGTGACGGTCAAGTCGATGGTCAATGCTACGGTGGCGCTGCTGGCCACGGGCGGCTCGACCAACCATACCCTACACCTGGTGGCCATGGCGGCGGCGGCGGGCATCCATCTGACCTGGCAGGACATTGCCGAGCTATCCAGCGTCACGCCGCTGTTGGCGCGGATCTATCCAAACGGTGTGGCCGACATCAACCATTTCCAAGCCGCTGGCGGCTGCGGGTTTCTGTTTCGAGAACTGATCGGGGCGGGCCTGCTGCATGAGGATGTCCAGACCGTATCCGGCCACGGCCTGCGGCGGCAGACTGAGGAGCCTTGGCTGGACGGTGAGGTGCTGCGCTGGCGTCCAGCAGCGCACGAAAGCCTAGACCTGTCGGTCCTGCGCCCTGCGTCTGATCCCTTCTCACCCAATGGCGGTATGGCGCTGCTATCCGGCAATCTTGGCCGTGCCGTCCTCAAGACCTCGGCCCTCAAGCCTCAGGATCATCGCGTCCGCGCGCCTGCCAAGGTCTTTGCCAGCCAAGAGGCCCTGAAGACCGCCTTCGAGGCCGGTGAATTGACCGGCGATTTTGTCGCTGTGGTGGTGGGGCAAGGTCCCCGCGCCAATGGCATGCCCGAACTGCACAATCTGACCCCGGTTCTGGGGGCCTTGCTGGACCGAGGACAAAGGGTCGGTCTGGTCACCGACGGGCGGATGTCCGGGGCTTCAGGCAAGGTGCCCGCTGCCATTCACCTCACGCCGGAAGCGCTCGATGGCGGCGTGATTGGCAAGATCATTGACGGTGACATGGTCCTGTTGGATGCAGAACAGGGCCTTTTGCAGGTCGACGTCGCCGCCGATGTGCTGGCGGCCCGGCCCGCCTTTGTGCCCGATGCCCGCTTGGTTCAAGGACTGGGACGTGAACTGTTTGCAGGCTTTAGAGCCGCTGCCCTGCCCGCAGATCGCGGCGGCGGCTTCTTTAGCCCGGTTTAGGACGTTGAGATGACGGATAGGACTTCACAGATCGGGCTGGTGGCAGATATTGGCGGAACCAATGCCCGTTTCGCCCTTGCTCACAGAACGTCAGACGGCACCCTAAGCCTCGACCATCGGCAGGACTTGGCTGCCGAAGACTTTCCAACCCTAGCCCAATGTCTTCAAGCCTATCTGGATGGGCTAGAGCCTGATTTGCGTCCCACCCAAGCGGCCTTTGGGGTTGCCTGTCCGATCACGGGCGATCAGGTCAAGCTGACCAATCGCGACTGGTCCTTCAGCATTGAGGGTTTGAAACAGACCTTTGGTTTGAACCGGCTCGAGGTGGTCAATGACTTCACCGCCATCGGACATTCGATTGGCGCCCTGACGGCAAAGGACGTGGAATCGCTTCCCGGTCCGGCTTGGCCCGAGCGCCTGACCGGTGTTGTGTCGATCGTTGGACCGGGCACGGGCCTTGGCGTCGGAGGCCGGATGCTGACCGAGGACGGGGCAGAGGTGATCTTGGCCAGCGAAGGCGGGCATGTGAGCTTTGCGCCCATCGATAGCTTGGAGATCGAAATCCTGCGGCTCCTGCTCGGCAAGTTCCCGCGCATATCCAATGAGCGCATCCTGTCTGGGCCGGGGCTTGGCCACCTCTATGAGGCCCTGTCGGAAATCAGAGGGGCTGCGAAAGTCTCGCCTGGGGCGCCGGCGATCCTAGAAGCGGCCCTGTTGGCCAGCGACCCCTTGGCCGTCGAGGCCGTCGAGCGGTTTTGTCTCATCCTAGGCTCGGTACTGAGCGATGTGGCCCTGATCCATGGAGCCTCGGCCGTCACCATTGCGG
>JBEGOG010000073.1:0-6921 GCA_041182125.1 Pseudomonadota bacterium | reverse complement strand
GATCTCGCCGTTTAAAATCTTCCCCCTCTGGGGGAAGTACCGGCGAAGCCGGGGTAGGGGGTTTTTAAACAAGGCCCTCACCCAGCCCTCTCCCACAGGAGAGGGCTAAGACAGAAAAGTCCCCCAGTCATACCGATGCAAGCCCTTTGACCCCCAGTCAGGACCCTAGGATCCAACCTTCTTCGGTTTGGGCAATATCCAGACTTGCGTCGTCCACACCCTTGGGCGCGGCAAACAGGTCGCCAAATTTCCCAGCCTCATCCAGCTTTGCAAACTGTTCGGCAAGGGCGCGGAGTTGGGCGATCGCCTTGGTCTCTCCGGGGGCGGGATTGGCCTTGGCAGCCATAGGATCAACTTCGGCGACCACCAGATCAACGCCGTCCAGTTCCGCAGGGTTGAGGGCTTGCCAGCCCGTTTCCAGTGGCCAGATCTTCATGGCCTCAGCCTTGGCGGCCTTCAGTCGGCTGACCGCCGGGATGCCCAAGATCGTCTGTCCGCCGATCGAGCCGGCATAGTAGAGTTTCCAGATCGAACGGCCGGTCTTGGCGGCTATGTCGGTCAGGCGCTGTTCTGGCAGGTCGCCCTCGACATGGTCGCGGGTCTTTTTGGGCTGCAAGGTCGTAAGAGTGTCTCGCGGTGCGCAGCCCCAGAATGGGAAGGGACCATCGGTGACCCGGCGGTTGATCTCAGCGGCAACACCGAAGCGGTTGTTGGTATTGTCCGCCTTGTCCTTGACCATCTTATCCAGCCAATTCCACACAGCGCGCCAGCGTGGCTCGGTGGTCAGCTTGAGGGCTGGAGCCAATCCCGCAGGGAAGCCAAGGGGGAAGTCAAAGCCAATAAAGGCCTTTTCACTGCGCTTCTTCAGATCATCGAGGATCAGATTGAGCCGCTTTTCAGCCTCGGCGCGGGTCGTGGTGGTGTAGGACTCAAAGGCCAGCCGAAAGCGAACATCGCGCTTCAGAACGCCAATCGAAACACAGTCGGTCCCGGTCGCCGCCTTCGAGGCGGCGCTCCAGTCAACAATCACATAGGCACTAAAAAGCCGGGACACCGAGAACTCCAATATAGTCGATAGGTTGGATCAGGCTGCGCTTTAGCCGATCAACATTACGAAGGAAAATGTTGGTCATAAGGACAACCGGCCCTGTCAACGCACGCGGGCATGGTTGATAGGGGACGAGCCTCACCTTGGCCCTTCAATGGCTCTCCACAGTTCGCGAGTCTGTTTCCCTGTCTCGCGATGACATGAGGACCCATCCGTTAGGGCGAAGTATTTCTAACGGGTTGAAGCGGGCCTTGTAAGCCATCTTACCGCTGTTTTTGACCCAATAGCCGAGATAGACTTTGGGTAGGTTCTGATCGCGCGCGCGTTGGATGTGATCTAGGATGATCAACGACCCAAGACTGCGCTTTACCGCTTCAGGATGGTAGAAGCTGTAAACCAATGACAGCCCGTCCGACAGTTCATCGACGAGGGCGCAGGCCATCAGGTCTCCGGTACCGTCCGCATTCTGTGCAAGTCGATATTCCATGATGTGCGTACGAACGCTGGTATCTTCGACCATGGCGACAAAGTCGGGCCAAGTCATGTCGGCCATGCCGCCTTCAGAGTGGCGATGGGACAGATAACGCCTCAACAGCTCGAACTGTTCCATTGTGGCTTCGGCCTTGACCTTGCCGCGCACAAGGCCTTGATTTCGGTCGAGAATCCGCCGCTCTGAGCGCGAAAATACATAATCTGAAACAGGAATCCGCGCTGAAACACAGGCATCGCAGCCGTCGCAAGCGGGGCGATAGGCGATATTCTGGGATCGACGAAATCCGATTTGCGTTAGCGTGTCATTGACCGTTGGGCCCTCCGCCATCGGCAGATGGGCGAAGACCTTCCGCTCTACCTTGTCAGGCAGATAGGGGCACGGTGCCGGCGCGGTCAAAAAGAACCGGAGTTGGCGAGATGCAAAATGGTGCGTCACTGAGCGTTGGTGTCCCTAGCCCCAACTGAGGGGTTGTCACCATTAGGGCAAATCCTGAACCGCTTCGCAACCAAAAGGGACGGACCGGATCGCGATTTTCAAAGGTGTCAGATTCCGTAATCAGGGGGCAGGACAGGGGCTTCACGCAAGAGGGTGATCGAAATGCGGCGATTGCCGGGCAAGGTCGGATCATCCGGGAAAAGCGGCTCCGCATTGGCCTTGCCAGTAACCTGAGCGACCCGATCAACATCCATGCCAAACTGTTGCATGACCTTGCGCGCGCCGTCTGCACGTCCCGCCGAAAGGCTCCAATCACCGTCACCTGCTCCTGGACCGTCACCCGACGCATTGGTGTGGCCGGAAATGATAACGCGGTTCGGCAATCTATCGACAATATTGGTCACGGCACGAAGTAGAACGCGGGCCCGCTCATTGGGCCTGGTCGAGCCACTTTCAAACATGGAGCGACCCTCTTGGTCGACCAACTGTATGCGAAGACCTTCAGGGGTCTGGTCGACAATGACCTGCTTGGACAGTTCCGCCAGTTCGGGCATCGACTGCATGGCTTGGCGCAGGGATAGGGCTGCGCTCTGGAAGGAGGCCTGCTCCGCCGCTTGCGCGGCCTTGGCTTCGGCTGCTTCTGCTGAACTCGAGGACGCTGCTTGAGTGTTGTCCTCCGTGCTTTCGCTTTGAGGCGCGGCATTATTCAAAACACGGGCGGAGCCGTCGGCCTTTGCCCCATCTTGCCCCAGCGAGGTGCCGCCCAAAATCCCACCACTACCGCTGTTCGACTGGGACACAGCAGCAGGCGCGAAATAATCGGCAATGCCCATCTTTTGTTCAGGAGAGGTGGTGTTGATGAGCCACATCAGCAGGAAGAACGCCATCATGGCGGTCACGAAGTCGGCATAGGCGACTTTCCACGCGCCACCATGGTGGCCGCCGCCGACCACCTTCTTGACCTTTTTGATCATGACTGCGGATTCTTTAGCCGCCATGGATGGTCTCTCGCCCGTAAACCTCTATTTCACGCCATCGAATATCACGGGGACGTTAAGATGGGGTTGCGGTCTGCGTCCGATCCGGGCAAATCCCAAGAAACAGGAATGTCGATCGATCATGGACGAATCCACCCGATATCGCCGGGCCCTCGGAACCTATGCCACCGGTGTCGCAGTCGTTACGATCGCCGCCGAGCCTAACGATTCACAAGTGGTCGCCCTTGGGATGACCATCAATTCATTTGTGTCTGTATCGCTTGAGCCCCGTTTGATCCTGTGGTGCGTCGACGATGCGTCGGAGCGCGGCCGTCATTTCGCAGCGGCTGAACGGTTCGCCGTCAATGTGATCAGCGAAGATCAGCGTGATCTGGCCGCCCGCTGTGCGCGTCGAGACAGCTACCGCCTCACCGCAAGCGATGTTCAACCGGGTCCTTTTGAGGGCGCAGCGCCCGTCGTGACGCAGGCCCTAGCGCGACTGTCCTGCCGGGTCCATGAGCGCTACCAGATGGGCGATCATCTGGTCATTGTTGGCGAGGTCGTCGATTTCGAGGCCAGCGAGGGTGAGGGCCTGACCTATTTCCGTGGTCAATATGGCCGTATCCAAGCCTCCTGAGGGACTGTCTATGCGCGTTGCTTTCATTGGTCTTGGCGTTATGGGCTTTCCCATGGCGGGGCATCTGGCCAAGGCGGGGCACGAGGTTCGGGTCTATAATCGCTCGCTTGCCAAGTCTGAGGCTTGGGCGGTGGAGCACCAGGGCTCTGCCTTTGCAACGGCGTCTGAAGCGGCTCAAGGCTGCGATCTGGTCGCGCTCTGTGTGGGCAATGATGACGATGTGCGCGGTATTGTAACCGACATCTTGCCCGCCCTGTCTGCCGGCGGCGTGATTGTTGATCACACCACCACTTCGGCCAAGCTTGCCAAGGCGATGGCGGAGTTAGCCGCGCAACAGGGAAAGGCCTTTCTCGATGCGCCCGTGTCCGGAGGGCAGGCGGGCGCCGTCAACGGGGCCTTGACGATCATGATTGGCGGCGATTTGGCGGCCTATGAGCGGGCCGTGCCGGTCATCAGTGCCTATGCCAAGGCCGTGCGCCGTATGGGCGATGCGGGCAGTGGCCAACTGGCCAAGATGGTCAACCAAATCTGTATTGCGGGGGTCGTTCAAGGCTTGGCCGAGGCCGTCCATTTCGCCAAAAATGCTGGTCTCGATACGGACGAAGTTCTGGCCGCGATCAGTCAAGGGGCCGCTCAGTCTTGGCAGATGGACAATCGCTGGAAGACTATGGCTGAAGGCAAGTTCGAGTTCGGCTTTGCGGTCGACTGGATGCGCAAGGATCTGGGTCTTGTGCTGGACGAGGCCCGCACCAATGGCTCCCATTTGGCGGTCACCGCCTTGGTGGATCAGTTCTATTCAGAGATTCAAGCCATGGGCGGTCGCCGTTGGGACACGTCCAGCCTGGCTGCGAGGCTAGACCGCTAGACCGACGCGGTGCGCTTTAGCCGATAAGCCTTGCGGCTCTGGGGGCGAAATAGGTGATGATGCCTGCAGCCCCGGCGCGCTTGAAGGCTTGCAGGCTCTCGAGCATGGCGCGCTCTTCGTCGATCCAGCCCTTGCCGCCAGCGGCCATGATCATGGCATATTCGCCGCTGACCTGAAACGCGAAGGTCGGCATGGAGAAGGCTTCGACGACGCGGCGGATGATGTCCAGATAGGGCATGCCCGGCTTGACCATGACCATGTCCGCGCCTTCGGCAATGTCGAGCGCCACTTCGCGCAGGGCCTCATCCGTATTGCCGGGGTCCATCTGATAGGTCTTCTTGTCGCCTTGCAGGGCCTTGGACGAGCCAATGGCATCGCGATAGGGGCCATAGAAGGCTGAGGCATATTTGGCGGCATAGGACATGATCATCACGTCGGTCAGGCCGTAACTTTCCAAGGCTGAGCGCAGGGCCCCAACGCGGCCATCCATCATGTCAGACGGGGCGAGAATATCGGCTCCGGCCTCGGCCTGCATCAGGCCTTGGGCGATCAGGCGCTCGATGGTGGCGTCATTGAGGATGCGACCGTTCTCGAGCAGACCGTCATGGCCGTGGTCGGTAAAGGGGTCGAGCGCGACGTCGCACATAATGCCGACCTCGGGTGCGGCGTCCTTCATGGCCTTGACCGCATCGGCGATCAGGCCGTTGGGGTTGTGCGCTTCGGTGCCAAACCCATCCTTCTTGGCTCCGTCGATGTGAGGGAACACAGCGATGGCTGGAATGCCGAGGTCGCGCGCCTGAACGGCTGCCTTTGCCGCCTCCTTGACACTGAGCCGTTCCATGCCGGGCATGGAGGCGACCGGGATGCGGGCGTCCTTACCGTCATGGACAACCATCGACCAGATCAGATCATTGGGGGTCAGGGCCGTTTCACGCACCATCCGGCGGGTCCAGTCAGCCTGACGCAAGCGGCGCAGGCGAGTGGCGGGATAGGGCGCAAGGGGAGCGATGGCCATGGCAGGAACCTTGGAGCAGGAAACAGACTTAGCGAAGGACACCGCTTTGACGGATTGGCCGTCCCGATGCAAGCCGCAGGGTTCCAATGGCTGACGATACAACGAGCCAGATGGCGGTTAAGGACATCATAACCACGGTGGTGACGCCCAAACTGATCGTCGTCGGCGAGATACTCACCTTCGAGAAGTCGAGGCTGAAATGGTCCAGTTTGTCCCAACCTTGATAGTCCACAGCCTTCATCACCGAGGCGATGGCCGACAAGAGCGTGGTCAGGAAAAAGATGCCTGCGATCAAGGCCATTGTGAACGACACCCAAAAGATAAGGATCTGAAACCGATGATGACTTCTGATCAGCGGCGAAACCTCATCACGCCGAGAATAGGCGAGGGCAACGGCCACCAGTGCCGGTGCTCCGGCGAAAAAGATCGAGAAAAACAGAAGGCCGTAGGTCAGATAAGCGAGGTTGCGGTCCACGCTGATATCTGAGGGGTTTGTGTCGTTTTGGTTCAAGGTCACGGCGCGGCTTTCGTCGGTTTAACCAGCCCCCAAGATGAGGCCGCCTTGTAATAATCGCAAGGTGCGGGGCGTGATCCGATGATTGATGATAAAAATATTCAATTAGACGAATGAAAATAAGGATTTTGTTGCCCAAGGCCTAGTTGCGCCTTAGCTATCGTGAGGCAGCGGGCCGCGAGGCTCGGCCATACTGCGTCATTTCGCGCCTCTCGCGGACTGATCAGCGTGGGTTAGGTTGCAAGTGTTCGGGGTTTAGCGAGTGAATCGCGGTTCCGATGAGTGCGTTTACAGCGGCGGCTTAAAGGTCCGTCTCTGGGTCAAGGACGATGCAGATGGATTATAAGGCCGCATTCAAGGCCGCGGTAGGTCAGGTCCGTTCCGAAGGCCGCTATCGGGTATTTGCTGATCTGAAGCGCCATTGCGGTGACTTTCCTCGCGCGACTTGGGTGTCGCCGCAGGGAGAGCGCGAGATCGTCGTCTGGTGTTCCAACGACTATCTCGGCCAAGGCCAAAATCCGGTCGTCCTTCAGGCCATGCACGAAGCCATTGATGCCCACGGGTCTGGCTCTGGCGGAACGCGCAACATCTCCGGCACCACCCATCACCATGTCGAGCTTGAGCTTGAACTTGCTGACCTTCACCAAAAGGAAGCGGCTCTTCTGTTCACCTCAGGCTATGTCGCCAATGAGGCGGCCCTGTCGTGCCTCTATAAGATTCTGCCCGGCCTGATCATCTTCTCGGATGAACTGAACCATGCCTCGATGATTGCGGGTATTCGCAATGGCGGTGGTCAGCGCGAAGTGTTCCGCCATAATGATTTGGACCATCTGGAAAGCCTGCTGAAGGCCGCCCCGGCTGACGCCCCCAAGCTAATCGCCTTCGAGAGCGTCTATTCGATGGATGGCGATATTTCCGATCTGGCCGGGACCATCGC
>JBEGOG010000072.1:0-9170 GCA_041182125.1 Pseudomonadota bacterium | reverse complement strand
GATCAGGTGGAAGACTATGCGGGTCGCAAAGGCTGGGACCTCAACATCGCTGAGCGCTGGCTCTCCCCGATCTTGAACTACACGCCGGGCAAGTCGCGGGGATAAAACAAGCCCCCTACGTCGCTTCGCGCCGTTTCCCTCAGAGGGGGAAGATCTTGGTGTGGTTAAATCTTCCCCTTTCTGGGGGAAGTACCGGCGCAGCCGGGGGAGGGTGTTAGACCAGTTTCAATTGATCCATGAGGGCAGGTCCCTCCATCGCCGGATCAGAGAAGCTGTCCTTGCCGGTTTCGATCCGTCCAGCCAAGCGGCGGTGATAGCTGGGGGCCTTGGGGTTCGTCACAGACAGATCGTACCAGCCCGCGCTCGAACGCAGGGTCCATTGGACTTTGGCTGTTCCACCGGCTGGGACGGTCAGGGTCGCAGGTTTCAATCCATATTCATTGGCCGTAATGGCGAGGCTCAGCGCTGCCGAACCGGGATTATTGACCGTCACGGTTAGGACCGGCCCCTTTGCCTCAGCGCGGGTCGAGACGGTGGGCGCGCTGACCGAAGCGCTGCCAACATAGTGGCGATGGAAGCCGTTGGGACCGAGCACCCAAAGATCATGGGCACCCTGCGGCCATTGATCGGCCAAGCCCTTACCGGCCTCGACCGTATAGCGCCGTGGGGGAAGGTCTAGGCGCAGGCGGTCATAGACGTGGAACACCGCCGCCGCCTTGCCGATATTGTTGAAGCTCAGATGCAGCGCACCATCCGTGACGCTGTCGTTGACCTCAAGCCCATAGGGCAGGGCGCGGGAGGGGCGAAGGCCAGCGGCCTGTACGGGCGCGGTCGGGCTGGCCGGGGTCTTGGGCAGGGCCCAGGCGAGAAGGGCTTTCGCCTTGGCCGCATCCGTGCCGGTCTCGGGCAGCTTGCTGGCGAACGTCGCATCGTTCGGGGACTTGAAATTGAAGGCCGTGGTCAGGTCGCCGCAAACTGCGCGGCGCCAAGGCGAGATATTGGGCTCCATCACCCCGAACCGCTCCTCAAGGAACCGGATCACGGAGGTGTGGTCAAAGACCTGAGAATTGACCCAGCCGCCCCGGCTCCAGGGCGAGATGACAATCATGGGCACGCGCGGACCAAGGCCGTAGGGGCGGCCCATCAGGTGATCGCGCTCATATTTGGCTTCGGTCGGATTGCGGACCAGATGATATTCGCTGGCCGTATCGACCGTGGATGCGCCGAGCAGGGCCTCAGGATTGGCAGGATCGCGCGACGGCGGCGCGGGCGGCGGCGCATGGTCGAAGAAGCCGTCATTTTCGTCATACATGAGCAGCAGGACGGTCTTGGCCCAGACCTTAGGATCGGCGGTGAGGGCATTGATCACGCGGGCCGTATAGTCGGCGCCTTGGGCCGGGCTCGATGGGCCGGGATGTTCGGAATCCTTGGCCGGAGCGATGATGTAGGAGACCTGAGGTAGCTTGCCGTTCAGCACATCCTCAGCCAGCCCATCGAGGGTGCGGGTGCTCATGGCTCGCTCTTTCAAGACCGGATCAGAGCCGGGTAGCTCGGCATGGGCGTCGCGGAAGGCCTTGAAGCCGGCCAGAGGATTGTCCGTGAAATTGTCGGCCATGTCCTGATAGAGCCGCCAGCTTATGCCCGCCGCCTGAAGGCGCTGAACATAGGCGGTCCAGGTGTAGGACTCCGGCGCGCCGCCCTTCTCGACCAGATCATCATGGGAATTGGAGATTGAAGGGCCGCCGTGGGTTCCAAGACCGTCATTGGTCCCGGTCCAGAGGAATAGGCGGTTGGTGTTGGTGCCGGTTTGGGCGGAGCAGTGATAGGCGTCGCAGACCGTAAAGGCATCAGCCAGCGCATATTGGAAGGGAATGTCGGCGCGGCGATAGTGACCCATGGCGTGGGCCTGTTTGAACTCGGGCCAGCGGTTCATGCGCCCCTCGTTCCAAGCCTCCTGTGCGTCCATCCAGTAATGGGGCGTACCCGCCACGCGCATCAGTTTGAAGCTATCGGTCGTATCCAGCACGAAGGGGGAGATCAGCGGGGGGGTCGATTTGGCCTTGTCGTCGCGCTGGGTCCAGTTGGTCTTGCCGGTGACGCCGGGCGCATCCGGAACCGGGATCGGGAAGCGATCGGCAAAGCCGCGCACGCCGTTCATCTCACCGAAATAGTGATCGAAGGAGCGGTTCTCTTGCATGAAGATCACCACATGCTCGACATCGGCCAAGGTGCCGGTGCGCACATGGGCGTCGATGGTCATGGCCTTGGCGATGGAGGGCGGAAGGGCTATCCCCGCTGTGGCAGAGAGCAGAAGGCTGCGGCGATCGATCTGCGTCATGGTCGGCTCCGGTTCAGTCCAGCAGGACCTCTAATCTTAACCCTAGCCTATGGCAGATAGATGACAAACTAAGGGCGGCAACTGGTTGGTTGCCGCCCTCTGTCGTTTCTTTGTTTAGTCGTTGAGCATGGACTCGAGGCGACCACGAATGATCTGCGTGGATTCGAGCATGATCCGGTCCATCAGGTCTTGGCAGGTAGGGATGTCGTGGATCAGGCCCGCGACCATGCCGCAGGACCATGCGCCCAGTTCCATCTCGCCATTGAGCATGATGCGCGGATAGATCCCGGCAACCTCTTCGGCGATATCGGCAAAGGTGATGGCCGAACCGAGGGCCTTTTCCTTGGCCAACAGCTTTTCAACGCCCGCATTGGTCAGGACGCGTTCGGTGTTGCGCAAGGGGCGCATGACCAGACGGGTGTCCAGTTCCGAGGCGTTGAGGATGGCTTGCTTGACGTTCTCGTGGACGGGGGCTTCTTTGGTGGCGATGAAGCGGGTGCCCATATTCATGCCGTCTGCGCCCATAGCCAGAGCAGCGACCAGCGAGCGGGCATCGGCCATGCCGCCCGAAGCCAAGAAGGGGATCTTCAACTCGTCTGCGGCGCGGGGCAGCAGGATCATGTTGGGCACATCATCTTCGCCGGGGTGACCGCCGCACTCAAAGCCGTCAACGCTGACCGCGTCACAGCCGATGGCCTCGGCCTTGAGGGCGTGACGAACGGCGGTGCACTTGTGAATGACCTTAATGCCCGCCTCTTTCAGGCCTGGCAGCCACTTGGCGGGATTGTTGCCCGCCGTCTCAACGACCTTGATGCCGCCGTCGATGATCGACTTGATATAGCCAGGATAGTCAGGCTGGTTGACCGAGGGCAGGAAGGTCAGGTTCACCGCCAAAGGCTTGTCGGTCATCCCCTTGGCCTTGGCGATTTCCTTGGCCAGAGCCTCAGGCGTGGGCTGGGTCAAGGCGGTGATGGTGCCGATACCGCCCGCGTTGGAAACGGCGGCAGCCAGTTCCGCAAAGCCGACATAGTGCATGCCGCCCTGCATGATGGGGCGCTCAATGCCGAACATTTCTGTGATGCGAGTTTTCATAATTTTCTCCCTGCGCGTGCTTGCTTTGCAGGAACCATAGCACCCCGAAATTATTGGGAGAACGATCAATTACCAAGAAATTATGGTGCAGCCCCCATAAAATGTCCCAGCACCTCCTTACATCGCCGCGCTGAGGGTCAGCTTGACGGCCCGTGGCGAGCCGGGCGTGATGTTGTTATTGTTGTGGGCCGAGGAGAAGTAGCCGATGTCGAACAGGTTCTCGACGTTCAGCTGGGCTTTGAAGTGCGGGTTGACCCGCCAATAGATCGCCGCGTCGACACGGCTATAGCCGGGCAGGGTGACGCTATTGTCTGTCGAGGTAAATTGGGCGCTACGATACAGCAGGCCCAATCCCAGCCCAAGGCGGGGCGTGACCTCCACGCGGTTCCAAAGGGACAGGGAATGTTTCGGCAGCTGCGCCAGTCGTGCGCCCGCCTTGGCCGTCGCCGATTGGGTCTGGCTGATCTCGCCCTCTTGATAGGCATAGCCACCAGCCACGGTCCAGCCGGGGCGCAGGGTGCCATTGATGCCCATCTCTAGCCCTGAACTGCGTTGGCCATCGACGAGGATCAGTTGAGTAGGGTCAATAGGATTGGCAACGGCCACATGGGTTCGCTCGAGCCGATAGGTCGCTAAGGTCAGGGCGAGGTTTGGCTTCATGTCCCACTTGATCCCGACCTCCTGATTTTGAAAGCCTTCAGGTGCCAAGGCGCTGTTGGCCAGGGTCAGGCCTGCGAGCTGATCACCGGCGCGGGGGAGGTAGGACTGGCTATAGCTGGCATAGAGCGACAGATTCGGCTGCGGCTTGTAGATCAGGCCCGCCCGGGGAGACCAGAGCCGGTCCTCGGTCGAGATGATGCTGCCATTGCGGTTATTGCGTAGCCGCATCTCAAACTGGTCGTGACGCAGGCCAAGGACGGCGGTCCAATGGGTGTTTAGGGCGATCTGATCTTGGATATAGACGGCTGCTGTCTGGGCGACGCCGTGATTGTCAGCATCTGTGCTGCCTGGCCGAAAGGTCAGCGCGGGTGTAACGGTCGGCTGGAGGACGGGCACGGTCAGACTGGTGACGTTTGGCCCAATAGCGCTGAAATAGCCGGTGGTGCGGCGGTTGTCGGTCACCTGTCGGCCCAACTCTATTCCGGCCAGCAGATTGTGCATCATGCCTCCCGCCGACCTTGCCCAAGTCAGATCGGACTGATGCAGAAGGTTGTCTCGCGTCGTGGCATTGGCGTAGGCCGACAGCGAGACGGATAGGCCATCTGAGGTCACCGCGCCGGGATAGAGGTTCTGATAGGCCTTGTCGTAGGAGCCAAACCGCGTGGCGCTGTGCAGGCGCGCTGAACCGCGCTGATGATCAAAGACCAGCTCACCGACATTGAGGGTCATGTCGGTCGGGCTCAGGCTTGGGCTGCCGAAGAAGGTCGAGGGGGCTGTATCAATCGGCCGTCCTGACAGGGAAGGAATGCCCCGGTCAGTCACCATCTCGTAGGTAAAGTGCTCATAGCTTAGCCGCACGGAGGTGTGATCGCCCCATTTGGCCAGCAGGGTCGGGTTGATGCCCAAGCGCTCGCTCGTCACCCCATCACGGAAGCTATCGGCTGTTTCGGAAAGTCCTGTGACGCGTAGGGCAAGGTTCGGGCTGATGGCTGATTTCAGATCAGCGGTCGCGCGCTGCTGGTTCCAGCTACCGCCTGTAACCGCCAGCTCCGCGCCGACCGTACCATCAGCTTGCCGGGTGACGCGATTGATGACCCCGCCGCCGCCGCCACGTCCGAACACTAACGCATTGGGTCCGCTCAAGGCCTCGACCCGTTCGACATTATAGAGGTCTCGGAAATATTCGACATCGTCGCGTATGCCATCGACGAAGAAGTTCGCGGTCGAGCTGACGCCGCGCATGATCGGGGCATTGCGGTGTCCCTCACCCTGCGCCATGCCGACGCCGGGCATATAGCGCACCGCGTCGCTGACGCCCTGCATGGCCTGATCCTCGATCTGGTCGCGGGTGACGACCTGCACAGCCTGCGGCGTATCGATGAGGGCGGTTGCGGTCTTGGTGGCCGAGACGATGCCGTGCTGGAGGTAGGTCTGGGCCGAGCCGGTCACCACCACCTCGGCAATTTCGAACTCTTCGGCCCCGGCAAGGCTGGGCATAATCCAGAACAGCGCCATCAGGCTTGCCGCACCTGTTGGGTTCAAGAGCTGTGCGCGACGGGAAACGGTGGTCATGATCAATACCCGAATGAGTTTGCGACGCGTTATTAACTGAAGCGCGAGGCCTCAGTCAATGAAATTGCGAATCATTCTCATTTTAGGGTCGTGGTTCCCCGTATCCGCAAGGGTGGATGCTCGGTTCGGTGCGGCGAAAAGGGTCTACTTGCCGACGGCGCCGGTAATTTCTTTGATCAGGGCCTGGACGGGAGCCTTGCCACCGACGGACCAGATGAGCTTCAGGTGCGAGAGCGTGTCGGCTGCAGGGCCTTCAAACTTCCAATCGCATCCATCGAAGCGGCACTTTTTGAAGTCGGGCAGCTCACCGCCGCTATAGACCATCCGGCAGTCGCGGAACTCGCACTCGTAGAAGCTCTCGCCATCAAGCGTGACGGTTTCGTGGTTGAAGATGGTCGAGGATTGCATGGGGGACCTATTCGTCGCCGTCGTCAGAGGCGGGTGCGGTGCCTTCGCCGGACTCGGCGCGCTCACGCTCACGCGCTTCACGCTTTTCAGCGGCCTTTTCGGCGGTCTTGATCGCCTTCAGACGCTCGCGTTCCATGCGCTCGAAGGAGTAGTTGGGTTTGCGCGCCATTTCAGCGATCTCCTCGAACGGTGGAATTTGAACTCGGGAACAAGCCTTCTTACGGGGCCGTCAAGCGACCCCGCCAGAGTAAGCTCCGATAGATCTAGGTTTAGCGCCGCGCCTTGCGGGCCGCGTAACGCTCGTCGCGCTTCGCCTTTTGCTCGGCCTTGGTTAGGGCCTTGCGTTCCTTGCGCTCGCCACGCTTGGCGTCCAGAGCGGCGGCCTCGAGGGCCTCCTCTTCGAGACGGGCGGCCTCTTTAGCATCCGCAGCGGCTTGGGCTGCGATGGCCTTGGCTTCAGCACGTTCTTGACGCACGCGCTCCAGTTCGGCCGCGCGAAGGGCTTCGCGCTGATCGAACAGGGGGTCGGTGACGGCGGGCTTCGGCTGAAGTTTAGCCAGCAGGGCCTTCTTAGCTTCCGCAGCGGTCTTTTGCCGATCTGCGAAGCCGGTGTTCAAATGTTTGGACATGGTGCTTTCAAAGGTGCAGGCCTGCCCCCAAAGGGACTATTCGGGCTGCGTGGGCTCTATTTCTTCGGGTTTTTCGGGCGTCGCTTGAACGACGGGCTTGTAGGTCGCGGCACAGATGGCCTCGAGGTGGCCCTTGAGTGAACGGGTCGCCAGCAGCAGCCTTCAGGCGGTCCTTCAAGGTGTTCAGGTCACCATATTGACCCGAGCGGGCCAAAACATATGCACGTTCAACAGTAGACATAATCTTCGCGTCCTAAAGAATGCAGCCGGTCTGGCCTTAGCCAGCGGAGAGCTGGCCGGCGGACATCTTGCCGCTGCGTTGATCACGTTCCAGTTCGTAGGTCAGCTTCTGGCCCTCGTTGAGTGAGCCAAGGCCAGAACGTTCTACCGCAGAAATATGAACAAAAACATCTGAGGTGCCATCATCGGGTTGGATGAAGCCGTAGCCCTTAGTGGAATTGAACCATTTCACAACGCCAGTGGCCATGAGAGTCGCCTTTCGAGTGTCAATATTCGCGCCATCCCCGGGGGACAGGCGATCAAATGGTCGTAAAGGATCGTAGAAAGCTCGGGAGCTCGATCCGAAGAGCAAGCAGGGAGAGCGGCCGAACCATAGCGATATTCGATCTTGTCACCATGCCACAAATCCCTCACAAATCCAAGGGAAATGCACCCTGAGACGCTTTTGTAACTCTGGTGAGCCCGAAAAGTTCAGACTATGAGACGCTGACGTTGCGTCTTTGCCCGTTTCAACCCGATCGACCGGCCTAGCTTTTTGAGACCACTCCCCTATTTTGAGGGTCCGAGAACGACCTTAACGTTCACACTTACACTCTTTAGGACCGATCCATGTCGATACTGCGCCGCTCCGCCCTGCTTGCTGCCCCGTTGGTTCTAGTTCTAGCGGCCTGCGCCCCGGGCGGTGCATTGCCTGTTGAGAATGGATTTGGACCAAACCCGGTTTTGCCGGAGGCCAAGAAGCAGGCCGTGCCCGTCGTCAAGATTGCCAAGGTCGTGGGATGGGCTGCGGGCGAAACGCCGAAGGCCGCTGAAGGCCTTAAGGTTTCGGCCTTGGCTAGCGGGCTGGACCATCCGCGATGGCTCTATGTCCTGCCCAATGGGGATGTGCTGGTGGCTGAGAGTAATTCACCCGAACGTCCTGATGGCTCTGGCGGCCTAAAGGGCTGGATCGCAACCAAGATCATGTCTGCGGCCGGGGCTGTCACCAAGAGCCCGAACCGGATCACCCTGTTGCGGGATGGCAATGGCGATGGCGTGGCTGAGGTCAAGACGACCTTCCTCAGCGGCCTGAACTCCCCGTTCGGCATGAGCCTGATCGGCGACACACTTTATGTAGCCAATACCGATGCGGTCATGGCCTTCCCCTATGTTGCAGGTGAAACAAACATCACCGCCAAGGGACGCAAGGTCGCCGACCTGCCGGGTGGTCCGATCAATCACCACTGGACCAAGAACATCCTCGCCAGCCCCGATGGCACCACCCTCTATGCGACGTCTGGCTCCAACAGCAATGTGGGTGAAAATGGCATGGAAGCAGAGGTCAACCGGGCCGCGATCTTGGCCATTGATGTGAAGACCGGCGCGACCCGTGTCTTTGCCTCGGGCATTCGCAATCCCAACGGCTTGGATTGGAACCCTCAATCAGGGGCCCTGTGGACCGCCGTCAATGAGCGCGACGAGATCGGCAATGATCTGGTGCCAGACTATATGACCTCGGTGAAGGAGGGTGGCTTCTATGGCTGGCCCTATAGCTATTATGGTCAGACCGTCGATAGCCGTGTTAGCCCGCAGAGGCCTGATCTGGTGGCCAAGGCGATCAAGCCCGACTATGCGCTGGGAGCCCATACGGCCTCGCTCGGCCTTGCCTTCTATGAGGGTACCAACCTTCCTGCCTCCTATCTCAACGGTGTCTTCATCGGCCAGCACGGATCGTGGAATCGCAATCCGGTCAATGGGTACAAGGTCCTGTTCGTGCCCTTTAAGGACGGCAAGCCTAACGGTGTGCAGCAGGACGTCCTGACCGGGTTCTTGAATGACAAGGGCGAGGCGCGCGGTCGTCCCGCAGGCGTTGCGGTCGACAAGGCTGGCGGCGTTCTGGTAGCTGATGATGTCGGCAACGTCATCTGGCGCCCGCGAAGTAGGGCGCGCACGGGCTCTTTTCTTTTTGCGCGATTTTTCCTTCCCATAACGTTGGGTAAGGCCTTCTATTGAAGGTCTGCAACGCTCCGCCAGAGGGCGTGCCCGGGTTATGGAGGAGGTTTGTCGTGGAACATGTTGTCGATATGGCGGTTCTGTCCGCATGGATGGACGCCCAAGGTCTTGGAACCGGTCCGCTCGAGAATGCCAACCTGCTGACCGGCGGCACACAAAATATCCTCCTGAAATTTACCCGCAGTGGCCGTGACTATGTCCTTCGTCGTCCGCCGCTCCATCTGCGCGACAATTCCAAT
>JBEGOG010000071.1:0-9734 GCA_041182125.1 Pseudomonadota bacterium | reverse complement strand
CAGGCCGATCTGCTTGAGATAGGTCGGTGTCAGGACCGACAGGGCGGCAAAATCACCGATGGCCTCGTGGAAACCATCATTGGCCCCGCCCTTGAACAGGAAGGGTTGGTCCTGGTAGGCGCGCTGGTAATAGTTGTGGCCCAGCTCATGATGGACGGTGACGAAGTCTTCGCCGGTCACCTGCGTGCACATCTTGATACGAATGTCTGAGCGGTCATCCACATCCCAAGCCGACGCATGACAGACCACCTCGCGGTCGCGCGGCCTTGTGATCTGCGAGCGCTCCCAGAAGGTCTGGGGCAGGGCGGCCATGCCTATGGAGGAGTAGAAACCCTCTCCGGTCTTGACCATCTTGATCGGGTCATAGCCGCGACTGACCAAAAGATGGTCTAGGCTATAGCTTGACGCCTGGGTCTTTGGCGCGACCACATCATAGATATGGCCCCATTCCTGCGCCCACATATTGCCCAGAAGGTCGGCCCGGATCGCGCCAGTGCGCGGCTGAACCGCAGCGCCATAGCGGTCATTCAAACGTCCGCGCACATAGCAGTGCAGGTTCTTGTAGAAGGGCTCGACCTGTTTCCACAGCCGGTCCGTTTCCTGAGCAAAGGCCTTAGGGTCCATATCATAGCCGCTGCGCCACAGGGCACCGGTGTCTTGATAGCCCAGGCTGCGCGAACCCTCATTGGCCATGGAGACCAGTTCAGTATAGTCAGCCTTCATGGGCGGCGAGATGGTGCGCCAGCCTTCCCAAACGGCCTTGAGCTCATTGGGATCACGCGACGAGGCCAAGATATTTTCGGCATTGTTCAAGGTCAGGGTCTTGCCCTGATAGCTGAATTTCCCGGTCGAGTAGGTCGAGTCCAGCTTGGAGGCGAGGGTTGCCAGCCGGTCAGCGGCCCCAGGCCGGTTGGGGGCAGGCAGAACCAGCGAGCGCTTGAGCAGCTCCAGCTTGCGGCGATTTACAGGATCTAGCTTGACCCCATTATAGCGCGCGGCCTGCATGGCCAGCCTGGTCGCCAATTCATTCTGCTCGGCCCCAGCCTTGGCTTCTAGCCACTGGGTATCGTCGGTGATGTAGGTTGCCCTGACCCATGCGGCCTTGGCGGCATAGGTGTTTGCCTTGGCCAGATCGGCTTCAGCCTTGGTGACAAAGGCGATGGCCTCATTAGCCGTTGGGGTAACCTTCGTTGCAGCTTGCGCACACCGGCCAGAGCTTGCGAGGGCCAATAGGGCTAGGCTGGTCATCAGAAGTGGTTTCATGTTTCACCATGGGTTGAAATGTGATTGAAGTGATGGGAGCCTTGGGTCTGGCTTTCGTCAAGTCCGGTGTGTTTGTTTTGACCTTTTCCTCAATCTCTGGTTGATTTGAATCCAGATCTGCAGAAAGATATTTAAGGGGTGCAAATGACTGAAACCACCGAAACTGCAAGTCCAAGCGGCGGACCAACAAATTCTTCACGGCCGTTCTTGTCTAAATATTGTCTCGGATGCGGTGTTGTATTGCATAAGGATGCTCAACAGTGCCCCCAATGCGGTATTCCTCAGCCGGATATGGCAGCTAAGACGATTGGGGCCAAGAGCCGGGTAATTGCGATTGTGCTTGCTCTGTTGGTCGGTGGGATCGGCGCTCACAAATTCTATCTGGGGCGCATTGGCCAAGGCATCTTGTACCTGCTATTTTTCTGGACGATCATCCCCGCGATCATCGCCTTTGTTGAGGCGATTATTTATGTGACCATGAGCGATGAAGCCTTCACAAAAAAATATGGCTAGGACCTAGAGCACGCAGTCTGCCAGCCCCTCTTCGCGCACCGTGCCCATCGCTCCGCCGATGCGGCGGCTGCGTTTTTTCACATAGGGGCCCGGCTTGGTGGCGCGCCATTTTAGTGGGCTGGGCAGGATGGCCGTCAGGCGCGAAGATTCAAAACGGGTGAGGCGGCTGGCGCTCTTATCAAAATAATGTTGGGCCGCTGCCTCCGCGCCATAGATGCCCGGTCCCCACTCAATGACATTGAGATAGACCTCCATGATCCGTTTCTTGCCCCACAGGGTCTCGATCAGAACCGTGAAATAGGCCTCTAGGCCTTTGCGGACATAGGACCGGTCGGGCCAGAGGAACACGTTCTTGGCGGTCTGCTGGCTGATGGTCGAGCCACCTCTGATCTTGCCGGGGCGGCGGTCATTATTGATCATGGCCTGCTCAAGGGCGTTGAAGTCAAAGCCATAGTGCTCACAAAAACGGGCGTCCTCGGCGGCCATCGCAGCCTGAGGCAGGGCGCGGGAAATCTGGTCCAGATCGCGCCAACGATAGTCCAGCCCCTTGCCCTCAATGCTGCGCTGAACCATCAGGACGGTGATGGGCGGCGGCACGAAGCGATAGATCAGGGTTAAGGTCACCGGCAAGACAACCCCGACGATGAAGAGGATCATCATCAGGCGGTGGATCCAGCCGCGTGGCTTGGCCCGAATGGGACGTGGCTTGGATTTAGATTTCTTCGGCACACGCACCCCCTTGCCTTGACCCTGCGGCGGGATGCTAACTGCGTCCCGTCCTATTGTCGCCCCTAACATGGCCCCCATCTGTCCCGTAAGGTCCGATCATGAATGTCAGTGAAGCCGTCGAACAGCGCATCTCGATCCGCGCCTTTAAGCCCGACCCCGTGCCGGGTGATCTGGTACGTGACCTTCTGGGCCGAGCCCTGCGCGCGCCATCAGGCGGTAATCTCCAGCCTTGGCGCATCTATGCTTTGGCGGGCGAGGAATTGGCCCGGTTCAAGGCCCTGATTGTGGAAAAACAGGCGGCCAATCCGGCGGCAGAACCCACTCAATATCCGATCTATCCCGAAAATCTCTGGGACCCCTATCGGACCCGCCGGTTCGAGTGCGGCGAGGACCTCTATGCCTCAATCGGTGTGGCCCGCGAGAACAAACTTGGCCGCCTGATGCAGATGGCCAAAAACTATGAGTTCTTTGGCGCGCCCGTGGGCCTGTTCTTCTGTATCGACCGCAATCTGGGCTCAGCCCAGTGGTCGGATATGGGCATGTTGATGCAAACCGTCATGTTGCTAGCCAAGGAGCGCGGGCTCGACACCTGTGCGCAGGAGGCGTGGGCGCGCTGGGGCCAAACCATTGCGGACTTTCTCGATCTGCCGCCGGAGATGATGATGTTCTCGGGCATGGCGCTGGGCTATCGCGATGAGACCGCGCCGATCAATGGCTGGCGGACCCGCCGCGATGGGCTGGATATTGTCGCTGACCTGCGCGGCTTTGACTGATCTAGGCTTAAGGATAGAGGGCGGGGATGGCGAAGGTTCCGGCCTGACCGTCCTCGTCGCCCCAGACCAGCCGGTCGCCGCGACTGTTGACGCTAAGGGCGCTGATCGCCGCGCCTTTCTCGGCCTTGAGGGTCTCGATCTTCTGAGACCGTAGATCGCAGACCCAGACGCGCCCATCATCTAGGCCCGCCGCCAGAACATTATGGTTCAGAGCCCCCGCAACTTGCGTGACAAGGGCGGCCTGATCATAGCCGACCTCTGCGGCCTCCTTGCCCATCGGACCGTTGGCACCGACAAAGGGCCAGGCCACGACGCCGTTGGAGCCAGAGGTGGCCAAAATCAGCCCCTTGGCCAAGAAGGACAGGCTCTTGATCTTGGCCGGATAGCCACCCATGCGCATGTCCTTGCTGTCCGATAGGCGCCAGCCATGCAGTTGGTTCTCCTGCATGGTCGAGAGCACGAACTTGCCATCGGGGCTGAAACAGACCCCGACATGGCTGCCAGCCCATTTGAGCAACTGCGGCTTCTGGTCGGCAATGCGGGCATACCAAAGGGCGACGCCGCCATAGGTCGCGGCGGCCAAGCGGCGGCCCTTGGGATCAAAGCTGATGGCCGCGACAGAGCGTTCATGGGCAAAGGTGCGGGCAAAGCTGGCATCCTTGGCGTCCAGCACAATCAGCGTCTTACCCGTGGCATAGGCGATCAGACCGGTGACGGCACTGGTGGCCAGACTGTCGATCCAGCGCCCCTTGGCATCGGCAAGGGTCTGGCAGCTCAAGCCGTCGCCATCGCGCCGCGTCCAGACCAGCTTGCCATCATCTCCGCCGGTGATCAGGCCCTCGCCGGACGGATGGGGGGCAGCGCAGAGCACGGCCCCCTCATGGGCCTGCACGCTCGGAGTCTTGGGCTTGGTTCCATCATCGAGACGGACGGTCCCGTCTCCAAGGGCGAAGAAGGCGTCGGCCCCGCAAAAGAGGGCGGCGGTGACATAGGCGTCGAACATCTGGCTCATATATGGGCAATAACCCACGAGGGCCGGGTTTGCCCAGCCAACTTTGAGCGACAATTGCGAAACTGTGATGAAGAATCGTCTGTCCGACTTGCTCCTGTGACGTTTCTCTGATTTTAGTTTCTCCCGACCCCTGTCTAGCGGGGGCTGCAACGAGATTCGGTCGTCCAGATAGAGGCGACCCAGTAGGGAATGAGATATGGCGGGCAAGATTTCCGGCGCTAAAGGCGATAAGTTCGACCTCGGTCAGAACTCTGAGATTAACGTGACCCCGCTGGTGGACGTCATGCTCGTGCTGCTCATCATCTTCATGGTGTCGGCACCGATGGCGACTGTGGCAATCAAGGTTGACCTTCCCCCGGCGCAGGCCCCGAAGGACAAGCCAAAGAAAGAACCGACCTTCATCTCGATCCAGAGCGATGGCGCTATCTATATCGTTGATAAGCCAACGTCGCGCCAAACCTTGGCGGCCGATCTGACCAAGCGTTTCGACGTGGCCAAGCCAACCGAAGAGACCGTCATGATCCGCGCTGACAAGGAAGTCCGCTATGAGGACTTTATGGGCGTGGTCAACCAGCTTCAGACCGATGGCTTCTTCAAGGTCGGTCTGATCAACGAAGACCTCAGCTAGTCTGATCTGATTTTTCCGCTTCGGCGGAACGCGGTCCCCGTGGTCTCGATGACCCCGGGGATTTTTGCGTTTTGGGGGCTAGACTAGAACCGCTGTCAGCCGTTTTCCGTCGTGTCCGGTGATGCGCATAGGCACAATCTGACCGAGAATTTGGCCAAGGTCTGCGTCACCCTCAAAACGAATTTCACTAAAATCGTCGGCCCGCGCTGTTCCGGCCCGCTCAACCAACCCCGAAAGGACCTTGCCGATCTGGGCCTCTAGGTGGCGGACCAGGGCCGCGTCGCCTGCGGCCCGCAGACGCTCCGCTCTGCGTTTAATCAGGCCTCGGTCGAGCTGAGGCATCCGCGCGGCGGGGGTGCCAGGCCGAGGGCTGAAGGGAAAGACATGCAAGAAGGCGAGGCCCATCTGCTCGACCAGCGCCACCGTATTGTCGAACATTTCGTCCGTCTCGGTGGGGAAGCCCGCGATCAGGTCGGCCCCGAAGGCGACATCAGGGCGCACGGCTCGCACGCTAGCGACCAGATCTAGCGCCTGCTGACGCGAGTGACGCCGCTTCATGCGCTTGAGGATCATATCGTCCCCGGCCTGCAGTGACAGGTGCAGGTAGGGCATTAGGCGCGGCTCCTCACCCATACAGCGCAGGAGGTCTGGGTCGATCTCGGCCGCATCGATGGAGGAGAGGCGAAGGCGCGGCAGGTCCGGCACCAGCTTTAAGATCCGGGCCACCAGCTGGCCAAGGGTCGGCTGGCCCGGCAGGTCGCTGCCCCAGGAGGTAACGTCAACGCCGGTCAGCACCACTTCGCGATAGCCCTCGGCGGTCAGGCGGCGGATCTGCTCGACCACTTCGCCTGCAGGGGCGGACCGCGAATTGCCCCGGCCAAAGGGGATGATGCAGAAGGTGCAGCGATGGTCACAGCCGTTCTGGACCTCGACATAGGCCCGCGCCCGCTCCTTGAGCCCGTCGATCAGGTGGCCAGCCGTCTCACGCACCGACATGATGTCATTGACCCGCACGCGCGGGGCATCGGGGGCGGCGATGGCATAGGCTCCGGCCTGCGTCTTCTCAGCATTGCCGAGCACCAGATCAATCTCTTCCATCGCCCCAAAGGCGGCAGGGTCGATCTGGGCGGCGCAGCCCGTGACGATCAGGCGGGCCTCTGGCCGTTCACGGCGCATCTTGCGAATGGCTTGGCGCGCTTGGCGGACCGCCTCGCCTGTGACCGCGCAGGTGTTGAAGATCACGGCATCGCTGAGGCCATCTTCCGCCGCCCGCTTGCGGATCACTTCGGATTCATAGGCATTGAGGCGGCAGCCAAAGGTCACCACCTCGACACCGAGGTCGGCAACAGAGGTGGGGGCGAGATCGTCGCTCACGGCAGTTCGCCCTCATAATCGAGGGCGACAGCACCGGTCATCAGCACATGGTCATCACTGGCCCGCCAAGCAATGTGAAGCTCGCCGCCGTCTAGCACCATTATCGCTTCACGCCCGGTCAGGCCTCGGCGGTGGGCGGCGACCAGAGCCGCGCAGGCCCCGGTGCCGCAGGCCTTGGTCAGGCCCGCGCCCCGTTCCCAGACCTTGAGCCGGATGCGGTCTGGGCTAAGGATCTGGGCAAAGCCGACATTGACCCCTTCTGGAAATAGAAAATGGTGCTCAATCATTGGGCCGACCTCACGCACGGGGGCCGTCTCAATGTCGGGGACAAAGAACACTACATGCGGATTGCCCATATTGACGCAGCCCGGTGTGTGCAGGATCGGCGCGTCTATGGGGCCGACCTGAAGTTCAATGCCGCGCGTATCCATCTCTTGCGATAGGGGGATCTGAGCCCAGTCTAAACCCGGCGCGCCCATATCGACCGTGACGCCGGCTTGCCCGTCAGACGGACGGCTCGCGCCAAGGAGCCCGCAGCGGGTGGCATTGCCGCAGGCCTGAACCTCGGTCCCGTCTGCATTCCAGATTCGCATGAACAGGTCGGCGCGGCTGGAGGGCTCCAGAACGATGAATTGATCACAGCCGATAGCCCCATCGCCGCGCGCCGACAGGGCCCGAACCTGATCACCGCTCGGGTGATAGGGGCTGCGGCGGGCATCGACGACGATGAAGTCGTTGCCAAGACCGTTCATTTTGAGAAACCGGTGGGTCATGGCTCCCATATAGGCTAACCGCGCCTATGATGCACCTAGGGAGCGCTCGAGCGATAAAGGTCTCTTGCCGCTCCAGAACAATGATCTAGGGTTAGGGTCTAAACCATCCCGACCATGATGATCGAGACGCTGTGACCCATATCTTTCTGACCCGCGCCCTTGCCGCCCTGTCTTTTGCTGTAGCAACGGGCCTTTGCGCGCCCAGTCTTGCCCAAACCCCTCCCTCGTCTCTCAAGGCCTCCTCCATGACCGAACAGACCGCCGACCCCTTTCCGTGGCTGGAAGAGGTGGAGGGCAAGCGGGCCCTTGATTGGGTTGGGACGGAGAATAAACGCAGTCTAGATCTGCTGCAGGCCGATCCGCGCTTTGCCCGTCTCAATGAGCAGGCCTTGACCATCGTTAATGCCACCGACCGTGTGCCGATGCCGTCCTTCCGCGCCGGAGCCATCGATAATTTCTGGCAGGACCAAACCGCCGTGCGCGGCCTTTGGCGGCGAACCAGCCTTGAAAGCTATCGCAGCGCTGCCCCGGCTTGGGAAACGGTCCTCGACATCGATGCCCTCGCGAAGGCCGAGGGTGCCAACTGGGTCTATAAGGGTGCCAACTGTCTGGCCCCCGAAGAACGGCTTTGCCTGGTTTCCCTGTCCGATGGCGGCAAGGATGCGGTCGAGGTGCGCGAGTTCGATGGTAAGGCCAAGGCCTTTGTCGCCGGTGGTTTCCACCTGCCTGCTGGCAAGCAACAGGCCGCGTGGATTGATCAGGACACCTTGCTGGTTGGCCGTGAATGGACGGCGGGCAATGTCACCGAGTCTGGCTATCCCTACACCATCAAGCGCCTCAAGCGCGGCCAGGCCCTATCAGAGGCGACCGAGGTCTTCTCAGGCACAAAGACCGATGTCGGCGTCTGGCCGGGGGTCATTCGCGATGCAGAGGGCCGCCATGTGGCCGACTATATCACCCGCGCTGTCGGCTTTTTTGACAGCGAATATTACATCCTGACAGCCAAGGGGCCGGTGCGCCTGCCGGTTCCGACCAAATCCAGCTTCCAAGCCTATCTGGACGGTCAGGCGGTCTTTACGCTGGAGGAGGCTTGGACCCCTAAGGCGGGCGGTGAGACCTTTGCCCAGGGGGCTCTGGTCAGCTTTGATCTGGCCAAGGCCATCGCCGATCCTTCATCGGTCCAGCCCAGCCTGATCTTTGCCCCCAATGCTCGCCAATCCATCGACGGGGTCGGGTCGACCAAGACCCGTCTGGTCTTTACCCTGACCACCAATGTGGTCGGACAGATCATGACCTATGGCCATGGCCCCAAGGGCTGGACCGGCAAGGCCCTTGACCTGCCCGCCCCGGCGACCTTGGGTGTGGTCACCGCTAGCGACCGGGATGACCAGCTGTTTGTGTCCGCCACCAGCTTCCTGATGCCCACCACCCTTTGGCTGGCCGATGCCGCCTCGGGTCAGACCCTTGAGGCCAAGTCCGCCCCAGCGCGGTTCGATGCCAGCGGTCTGGTCACCGAACAGTATGAGGTCACATCTAAGGACGGCACCAAGGTTCCCTATTTCGTCGTGCGGCGCAAAGATCTGGCCTTTGACGGCAAGGCACCGACCCTGCTCTATGCCTATGGCGGCTTTCAGGTCTCGATGAGCCCGGCCTATTCGGGCCTGACCGGCAAGCTGTGGCTCGAACGCGGCGGGGTCTATGTGCTGGCCAATATTCGCGGCGGCGGCGAGTTCGGCCCGGCTTGGCATCAGGCGGGCCTGAAGACCAAGCGTCAGGTGATCTATGACGACTTTGCCGCCGTGGCCGAAGACCTAATCGCGCGCAAGATCACCAGCCCGCGCCGTCTGGGCATTCAGGGCGGCTCTAACGGTGGCCTCTTGATGGGCGTTCAACTGACCCAAAGGCCGGACCTTTGGAATGCGGTGGTGGTGCAGGTGCCCCTGCTCGACATGCTGCGCTATAATCGCCTGCTCGCAGGTGCCTCGTGGATGGCCGAATATGGCGATCCCGCCGATCCGGTTGAGGGGGCCTTTTTGCAGAAGCTGTCGCCCTATCATAATCTCAAGGCGGGCGTGGCCTATCCGGAGCCCTTCTTCGTCACCTCGCCCAAGGCTGACCGGGTCCATCCGGGCCATGCCCGCACGATGGCGGCCAAGATGCAGGCCATGGGTTTGCCCTTCCTCTATTATGAAAATACCGATGGCGGTCACGCGGCTGCGGCAAACCTGAAAGAGTCGGCCAAACGCGTCAGCCTTGAGATGGTCTATCTGTCTCGAAAGCTGATGGACTGATCGGCCATGGACCAGATCGTCTCCAAGCTTTCGCCCTTCATGGTCGCCCATCCGACCCGGTTGGACGGGGCCAAGTTTCGCGACCCCTTGCTGACCGCGAAGGGTGAGGTGCGGGCCAGTGTCGATATGGCCGGGCTAAAGACCCTGTGGCTCAATACCGGGACCCTGTGCAATCTGACCTGTCTGAACTGCTATATTGAAAGCTCGCCGACCAATGATGCCCTGTCCTATCTGACGGCGGCGGAGGCCTTGGCCTATCTCGATGAGATCGCGGCCCTGAACCTGCCGGTGGAAGAGATCGGGCTGACCGGCGGCGAGCCGTTCATGAACCCCTATATCCTGTCCTTGATCGCGGTTCCTTTGCAGCGTGGCCTTAAG
>JBEGOG010000070.1:0-6994 GCA_041182125.1 Pseudomonadota bacterium | reverse complement strand
CCAGCCCCTTGGGACGTGTAGAACATAGCGACACGGTTCGCCGCTGCAATGGCTGTGGTATCGTTACCCCTTCCGGCTGTTTGAGGACCGTTCCCAGCCCATGAGCCTGATCGAGCGTTATCTCTTCAAGCAACTGCTCGGCCCGACCCTTCTGGCAACGATCGCGCTTGTCGCGGTGGCCCTGCTCAGCCAGAGCCTTGGCACGCTGGATATCATGGTCGAGCAACGCCAAAGCGCGATGGTCTTCGCCAAGATCACCTTCTTGGCCCTGCCACAGCTTTTGAACATGATCCTGCCGATTGCCATTTTCGTGGCCTCGTTGGTGGCGCTCAATCGGCTGCATACAGAGCAAGAGATTGTCGTCTGTTTTGCCGGAGGCATGAGCCGTTGGCGAGTGATTTCACCCGCAATCAAGCTGGCCTCCTTGGCTATGCTGGTAACGTTGGTGGTCAATCTGTGGGTCCAGCCCTACTGCTACCGTACCATGCGCGATGAGCTGTTCGCCGTGCGCACCGACTTGGCGGCCAGCCTCGTTCGGGCCGGGGAATTCTCACAGCCCTCCTCCGACCTGACCGTCTATGCCCAGAGCATCGATCAGCAGGGCATCATGCGGAACATGTTCCTTAATCAGGAAAAGGCTGAAGGCGGCTCCACCACCTTCTTTGCGCAGCAAGGCAAGATCGCCAAACGCAACGGTGAACCCATCTTGATCATGCGGCAGGGGTCCAATCAGGAACTGTCGAGCGAGGGCGTCCTCAACTTTCTGAAGTTTGACGAGTACATCTTCAACCTCGCCCCCTTCATGAACACCTATGAGATGGTCCACTACAAGATTTCGGACCGTTATATGCACGAACTGATGTTCCCCGACCTTCAGCAGGAATGGGAACAACGTAACCAGGTCAAGATGATCGCCGAGTTCCATTCGCGCCTGTCATCGCCCCTCTACAACCTCGCCTTTATGGCCATGGCCCTTAACGCCGTTATTGGCGGTGCCTTTAGCCGCCTTGGCTATGGGCGCCGGATCGCCATGATCGCCGGGGTCGCCGCCTTTGTTCGGATCCTTGGTTTTGCGGTTCAAGCGGCCTGCGATGACAATGCGGCCTTGAACGTCCTGCAATATGCCGTTCCCCTGATCGCCACCTGGTGGGCCTTGGCAAAGCTGTTCAAACAGAAATCCTCACGCACTGGCGGCCTCAGGCTTCTGGGCGCGCGCAAGCCGGACGTGGAGTGGATCACCTGATGCGCACCCGCCTGACCCGTCTAGAGACCTATGTGCTCGGCCACACCATGATGGCGGTGCTGGGGGCCTTGAGCATCATCAGTTCGATCATCGTGCTGGTCGATTTCGTTGAACTGTCGCGCTCCGTGGGCGTCCGCGCCGATGTTGGGGCCGCGCAGATCTTGGGCCTGACGGTTCTGAAGTCTCCATCGGTCATCTTGCTGCTCTTACCTTTCGCCTTCCTGTTTGGAACCTTGGCAGCCTTTGTGGGACTCAATCGGCGCAGCGAGCTGATTGCCATGCGGGCCGCAGGCGTTTCGGCCTGGCGGTTCATCTTCCCGGCGGCGGGCGCAGCCTTTGTCATTGGCACCTTGACGGTCATCGCCCTAAATCCTCTGGCCTCTAGCCTCAACGCCCAGTTCGAGCGCAATCGCGACGCCATGATGAGCAACTATCTGGTCGTAGCCCCGACCGATATTTGGCTGCGTCAGGGCGACAAGCGCACCCAGATGGTGATCCGAGCCAAAGGTCGAGACTCCGTCAACGGCGCGGTCCGGCTCTCGGGCGTATCGCTGTTCGTTTCCACCGTTGGCCCTAAGGGTGATCTGGAATTTTCGCGCCGGATCGAGGCCGATGAAGCCCGGCTCGTCGATGGCAATTGGAAACTGACCGGCGCCCGCGAGGCATCCCCCGGAGCCAGTTCCGTCAAATATGACAGCCTAGTCATTCCCTCGACCCTAGATGCACGTGCGGCGCTAGAGAAGTTTGCCTCGCCAACGGCCATTCCGTTCTGGGGCTTGCCGCGCATGATCGCTCAAACGGAGCAGGCTGGCTTTTCCGCCACGGCCTATCGTTTGCGGTTTCAGCAGCTTTTAGCGACGCCGATCCTGTTTGCCGCCATGTCTGTTCTCGCCGCCGCCTTCTCCCTGCGCCTGATGCGGCTTGGCGGCCTAACCGCCCTGGCGGGTTCGGGCACGGCGCTTGGCTTTGTCTTTTTCTTCTTCAACAGCTTTTGCGGCGCTTTGGGCAAGGCGGATGTCATCGCCCCTTTCGCAGCCGCTTGGGCACCGCCAATCTTGGCAATTCTGTCAGGGTTCACCTTGCTTTGTTATACCGAAGACGGTTGAACCAAGATCATTGAGTCGTCGCCTCTGATATGGGCGATGGATAGAGGAATGGGACGAATGACAGAGCGGCGATCGCTCCTTGGCGAACGGCGAGCAGCACTGCTTAGCGGCAGTGCGCTGCTCTGCGCCCTGTTGAGTGCGCCCGCCTTAGCCGCGCCACCTGCGCCCGCCCCTAGCGCAAGTGCGCCATCTGCGGTGGATGATGGCCTAGGCGATGACGGATTCTATCTCGAAGCGGACGTTGTTATCCGCGATGACGCGAACAAGACCATTTCCGCTCAGGGCGACGTCGAGGCCCGCTATCAAGGGCGCACGATCCGCGCTCAGCAGCTGGTCTATGACACCAAGACCGGCATCATCACCGCCAAGGGTAAGGCGCAGGTTATCAGCGCGGACGCGGGTGTCCAATCGGCTGAAGAGATCACACTCGACGACCAGCTACGCGCCGGTGTCGCCTACGGTTTCTCGACCATTCTTGAGCCCAATATCAAGTTTGCCGCCTCCTCGGCCATCCGGCGCTCTGAGGCGGTCAATGAGCTGAACCGAGCGATCTACACCCCCTGTGACATCTGCGCCAAGAACGGTGATCCCAAATCTCCGAGTTGGTCGATCAGCGCGGAACGTATCGTGCAAGACCGGGCTCGGCAGTTGGTCTATTACCGGCAAGCGGTGGTCAAGGTTCTGGGCGTGCCGGTCTTCTATGCCCCGATCTTCTGGCACCCAGACCCGCAGGCCGTGCGCAGTTCCGGAATGCTTCCGCCGCGCATCCAGCAGTCTAAACGCCGAGGTTTTAGCTACGAACAGCCCTATCTGGTGGTCATTTCACCGTCGCAGGACCTGGTGATCAGCCCGCAGATCAACACGCTGGTGAACCCCTTTGTGAATCTGGAATGGCGCAAGCGGTTCTATTCCGGCGAGATCGAAGCCCGCGCAGGCTACACGCACGAGCGCGATCTCGAGACCATCAATGGCGATCTTCGCAAGGTCGGGGACAACACCTCCCGCAGCTACATCTTGGCGAAGGGGAAGTTCGCCATCAATGACAAGTGGGACTGGGGGTTCGGGCTCGAACGCACCTCTGACGCCCTTTTGTTCGACAAGTATAATATCGGCCGGGTCTATCAGGATAATCGCGGCCTGTTCAACACCGACAGCCGCCGCCTCCTTACCCAACTCTATGCGACCCGTCAGACCGACCGCAGCTATCTGGCCCTGTCGACCTTGAGCTTCCAAGGCCTGCGCAGCACCGACAATAATCACGCCATCCCCTATGCGGCTCCCCTGATCGAGGCGCGTTATGAACCGTCGGATCCGATCTTCGGTGGGCGTTTGCGCCTTCAAGGCAGCGGCGTGGCCCTATTTCGCGATCAGTCTCCGGTCTCGGCCGAACAGCCCGGCGTCGATAGCCGCAGGGCGACCGGCGAAGGCGAATGGCGCCAGATCAACACCTTTAGCAATGGCCTGAGGGCGGAACCCTTCGTCTCGGCTCGCGCCGACTATTACAATATTGCCGACCAGTCCCGTTCCAACACCAAGGGCCAGTCGATCAGCCGGACCATGGGCACGGTCGGTGTCGATCTGAGCTATCCCCTTATCCGCAAGGCGGGCACCTCGACCATCATACTCGAGCCCATGGCCCAGATTGCCCTGTCGCCAGATTCCCAGAGCGATAGCCGCATTCCAAACGAAGACAGTATTTCGTTCGAGTTTGACGAAACCAACCTGTTCGAAGCCAACCGGTACCCGGGATTTGATCTCTATGATGGCGGTCAAAGGCTCAATGTCGGTGTCCGAACGACGGTTGATTGGGGCGGCGGACGCACCGCTCGGCTGCTGGTCGGACGCAGTTTCCGCGCCAAAACCGATCTGGTCGTGCCAGCCCGCACGGGCTTGCAAGGCACCGCGTCCGATTGGGTGACATCCGTATCGATTGCGCCAATAGCAGGCCTGTCTGCCTTTGCGCGAACACGGCTCGACTCCGACAGTCTGGAGATCCGCCGCCAAGAGGCTGGGGCCAATCTCAGTCTTGATCGTGTCCGGGGCTATATCCGCTATCTCGACGACAAGACCGCCATCAGCGGCACCGCGGTGCAGGACATCCAAGGCGCGGGAGAGGTCTATATCTCCAAAACTTGGGGTCTGACCTTTGCCGGCGTTCGCGATCTTGAAAATGATGTTTGGCGCAACCGTGAAATCGGCCTGCTATATCGCGACGAATGCACAAGGCTCGAAATCGTGTATCAACGCGAAGAAACCTATAACCGCACGCTTGGTCCGTCCGATAACGTGCTCATTCGCCTAACCCTCGCCACATTAGGCGATGCAGGATACACAGACTATGACGACCGCTAGAGCGACTCTGGCGGGCGCATGAGAGGAACGACATCCACGATGATGCGCGCGTTGACTGTTAAACATCTGGCTGTTGCGGTTGCAGCAGTTTCCGTGCTGGCCCAAGCGGCAATGCCGTCTCCTGCATCCGCTCAGCCGACGGGTACGCCGACAGCACCTGTGCCCGCAGTCAACTATTTGAGCGAAGGCGTCGCGGCCATCGTCAATGACAGCATCATTTCGACCTATGATCTGCGCCAGCGGATGCTGCTTTTGATCGTGACCTCGGGCATGCAGCCAACGGCCGACAGCCTCGGACAGATCGAGCGCGAATCCTTGCGGTCTCTGGTCGATGAGGCCCTTCAGATGCAGGAACTGCGTCGCGTCGAGAAGGAACAGAAGTTCAGCATCATCGCCAAGGACGAGGATATTGATCGGCAGATCGGCCGCATGGCGCAGGAAAACCGCGCCACGGCCCAGCAATTGGTCGGGTCACTAGCGTCATCTGGCGTCAATCCAGAAACCCTGCGCGCGCAGATCCGCGCTGAAATCAGCTGGCAGCGTTGGATCAATGGCCGCTACGGCTCACGCCTGCGGGTCGGCGATGATCAGATCGAGGCCGCCTTGGCCCGTCAAAATGCTGCGGCCGCCAAGCCACAGTTTTTGGTCAGCGAAATCTTTATCGAAGCCACTCGGGTCGGCGGGGCAGACAATGCTCTGCGCGGTGCCAACCAATTGATCGGCCAACTTCAGCAAGGCGCACCGTTCGCCAGCGTGGCCCGGCAGTTCTCGGCCGCTGCGACCTCCGCGACCGGCGGCGATACGGGCTGGGTGACCGGCGAAGAATTGCAGCCCGCGCTGTTACAGGCCTTAGAACAGCTTCGCCCCGGGCAGTTGTCTCAACCAATCCCTGTGACCGACGGCGTCTATATCTTGGCGCTGCGCGAAAAGCGGGCTGGAGCTAGCGCCACCTTGGTGGACCTCAAGCAAGCCGCTATCCGTCTGACCGCAACCTCAACAGAGGCTGATGTCGCTGCCGCCCAGTCAAAGCTCTCGGCTCTGAAGCCGTTGATCAAAGACTGCTCCAATATGGAATCGGCAGCCGCTACCGTTTCAGGGGTCATTGCAGGCGATCTGGGCGAGTCGGAAATCAAAGACCTCGCCCCCGCCTTCCGCGAAGCCGCTGAAAAGCTGAATGTTGGCCAGGTGAGCGATCCAATCCGTACGCAGGTGGGCCTGCACCTCATCGCCGTTTGCGCCAAGCGCCAAGATGGCGGACGGGTTCCGACCAAAGACGATGTGGAAAACCGCCTGATCGGCCAGCAGTTGGCGATGATTGCCAAGCGCTATCTGCGCGACCTGCGCAATTCGGCGACGATCGAAACCCGGTGACGCAAGGCGTGCTTGCGCTTAGCCTCGGTGATCCCGCAGGCATTGGGCCAGAAATCATCGCCAAGGCTTGGGCCGCGCTTCGCTACAGCGGTCCGGCCTTTATGGTCATCGGAGATGCCGACCTTTTGGCCGCTCAAGGCGTGGCTGTACAGCGCGTTGATGGGCCTGAAGAGGCACAGGCACCGTTCTCTGATGCCGTTCCGGTTCTCGACCTGCCGCTCGGCCATTCGGTTACACCCGGCGTCGCCGACAAGACCCATGCCCCTGCAATCATCCGTTGGATAGAGACCGCCGTGGATATGGCCGTAAAGGGCGAGGTGCGCGGGCTTGTCACCGCCCCGATCTCCAAGGCCCCGCTCTATGAGGCGGGTTTCAAGTTCCCCGGCCATACGGAATTTCTCGCATCCCTGACCGCAGATGTTCCCATGGCGGGAGTGCGCGGTCCGGTCATGATGCTGACCTCGGGCGATCTGCGCGCCGTACTGGTCACGATCCACGTCCCGATCGCCAAGGTCGCCAGCGCCCTGACCCAAGAGGCCATCATCCATACAGCGACGGTGACAGCCGAGGCCATGAGCCGCGACTTTGGCATTGCTAAGCCAAGGCTAGTGCTGGCTGGGCTAAATCCCCATGCCGGAGAAGGCGGAACCATCGGTGATGAAGAGATCCGTCTCCTCGCCCCTGCCGTGGCTGCGCTTCGCGCACGCGGCATAGATTGTGCAGGGCCCAAACCCGCAGACACCCTGTTCCACGAGGAGGCGCGCAAGACCTATGACGCGGTCGTTTGCCTCTATCACGACCAGGCCCTGATTCCGGTCAAGATGCTCGACTTCTGGGGCGGGGTGAATGTCAGCCTCGGCCTGCCCATCGTGCGTACCTCGCCCGACCACGGCACCGGTTTTGACATTGCCGGACAGGGTAT
>JBEGOG010000069.1:0-8697 GCA_041182125.1 Pseudomonadota bacterium | reverse complement strand
CCTGACCGACTGTATGGTCACCAATGCCGTGCGATGCGCACCGCCCGGCAACAAACCGCTGCCCGAGGAAGAACTCGCCTGCCGTCCCTTTTTAACCGCACGCATGCAGGCCTTGCCGAAGCTTCGCGCCATCGTGACACTCGGAGATGTGGCGCGAAGAAATGTTTTGAAGGCACTGAATTTGAAAGCAAATGCAGTGGATGCAGGACACGGCGTCATCGCTGACGCGGGACCCTATCGTCTGTTCAATTCCTATCACTGCTCGCGCCTGAACACGAACACAGGGCGTCTGACGCCACAGATGTTTGAAGACATATTCCTGAGCGTGCAGCGCTATCTGGAGGCCTAGCCCCGGTCGCGCATGATCCGGCCCTGCTCGCGCTTCCAGTCGCGGTCGGCCTCGGTGGCGCGCTTGTCGTGTAGCTTCTTGCCCTTGGCCAGACAGAGCTCCAGCTTCACCCGCCCCTTTTCATCGAAATAGAGCTTGGTCGGGATCAGGGTCTGGCCCTCGCGGCCAATGGCACCAAGGAACCGGTCGATCTGGCGGCGATGGAGCAGAAGCTTACGCGGGCGACGCGGCTCGTGATTGAACCGGTTCGCAGGCCCATATTCCGGGATATAGGCGTTGATCAGGACGATCTCGCGGCCCTCTGTGGCCGCATAGGACTCCGCAATATTGGCCCGCCCCTCGCGCAGGGCCTTAACCTCGGTTCCGGTCAGCACCATCCCCGCCTCGAAACTGTCTTCGAGGAAATAGTCAAACTTGGCGCGCCGGTTCTCGGCGATCAACTTATGCAGGGCCATGATCAGATCAGCCCGGCTTCCCGCATGGCGTCTAGGATGGCGGGCTTCACCTCGTCATTGCAGGGCGCGATCGGCAAACGCACATCGGCCTCACACAGGCCCAGATGCGACAATGCGAACTTGGTCGGGGATGGGGAGGCGTCGAGGAACAACGCCTTATGCAGCCGCACCAAGCGGTCCTGTTGATAGAGCGCCTTGCCCCAGTCTCCCGCGGCCAAGGCGTCGAACATGCTAGAAACAGGCCCCGGAGCGACGTTGGACGTCACCGAAATACAGCCGTGGCCGCCATGGGCGACATAGCCCAGAGCCGTTGGATCGTCGCCCGACAGCATGACAAAATCCTCACCGCACATCAGCCGCATCAGGCTGGCACGGGCAAGGTCGCCGGTCGCGTCCTTGATGCCAATGATATTGGGCAGGACGGCAAGGCGGGCCAAGGTCTCATTGTGAATATCGACGCTGGTTCGCCCAGGAACATTATAGACCAGAACCGGCAACTGAACCGCGTTGTTGATCGCCTCATAGTGCCGATAGAGGCCCTCTTGGCTGGGACGATTATAATAGGGCGTCACGACCAGCGCCGCGTCGGCTCCTTCGGACTTGGCAAAACGTACGAGCTCGATGGCTTCAGCGGTGGAATTGGAGCCGCAACCCGCGATCACCGGCACCCGGCCCGCAACCGTCTTCAAACAGAGCGACACCACGCGGCGGTGCTCATCATGGCTCAGGGTCGCGGTCTCACCCGTCGTCCCAACCGGAACAACCCCATGTATCCCCTCGGCGATTTGTCGCTCAACCAAGGCGACAAAGGCCTCTTCGTCAAACGCTCCATCCTTAAAGGGCGTGACGAGGGCTGTAATGGCGCCGTGGAACAGGGGGTGAGTGAGTCATTTTGCGCAAGAAGCCGTAAAACGCCGCGACAGAGGTTGCGGCAAGAGGGATTAAACCGGACAATATGGCGGCAGGGGGTGCCCTAGCAACCGCCGCCTCGCATCTGGTGATCTAAAGAAGGTTTTTATAGCGTGATTACTGGTCGTCCCTTAGCTGCCATAGCCGGGCTTGTCCTGCTTTATGGCGTCGCTGAAGCCCAACCGAGCGCTATTGTGGCACAAACCACGCTTGAAACGCCATTGAGCGGTCAAGGAACCGTCACCGGACTGACATCGCGAATTCTAACGGCGAACGATGCGGCCCTGCTTAAATCGGCGCTCGATGCGGCGAATCGGGGCGATGACGCGACGATCCGGCGAGCCATGGCCAGCCTCAACGACCCCGTCGCTCAAAAAATTGCCCTCTGGACCCTCACTGACAGCCTTTCAGACCGGATGAGCTTTGCCGAGCTGGACCGTGCCCGCAAGGACCTCGCCGAATGGCCTCGGGCCAGCCGCAGACAAGGCGCTGCCGAGCATAAGATCGCGAGCAGCGGCCTAACCGATCAAGCCATCGTGGAGTGGTTCAAGGCCACGCCGCCTCAGACCTCTGCCGGTGTCATGGCCTTGGCTTCAGCCTGGCGCAGTCTGGGCCGCACCGATCAGGCCACAGCCCTGATCCGTGCCCACTGGCGAGATCAGCTGTTCGATGCCCAGACCCAGCGCACCCTGCTGACCCGGTTTGGCGACCTCCTGACCCCCGATGATCACGCCAAGCGCGCCGATATGCTGCTCTTTGGTCAACCCGGTCAGGCCAGCCGCGACCTCTTGCCCCTGCTAGACGAGCCGCGTCGACAACTGGCCGAAGCCCGCCTTGCCCTGCGCAGCGGCTCCAACCTCGACAAGGTTCTGGAGACCTTGCCCGAAGCGCTCCGCTCCGACCCGTCCTTGAATATGGAGAAGGTCGCCTACCTGCGCCAAAATGGCCGCGAAGCCGAGACCCTAACCCTTGCTAGCGTCCTGCCGCCCTCGCCATCCTACACCGAAGCCTCTGACCGGATGTGGCGCGAGCGCCGCCTGATCTTCAATCTGGCCGTTCGCGCCGGAAACTATGACAGTGCCTATAAGGCGGTTACCGGCCACGGCATGACCTCTGGCACAAACTATGTCGATGCAGAGTTTTTTGCCGGATGGCTCGCCCTGACCAAGCTGAAGATGCCGTCGCGCGCCGATGAGCATTTTGCCCGTATCCAGGCATCAGGCTCTTCGCCCATCACCCTGTCCCGCGCCTTCTATTGGCGGGGCCGCGCCGCCGAAGCCATCGGCGATCCGGTTGCTGCTGCGACCTTCTATGGCGATGGGGCGATCTATATCACCACCTTCTATGGCCAGTTGGCTGCCGAAAAGGCAGGCCTTCGTCAGATCGAATTACCCCGCGAGCGTACACCGACCCTTGCCGACCGGGCGCGGTTTGAAGGTCGTGATGTCGTCAAGGCCACCAAGATTCTGATCGAACTGGACCGCCAGAGCCTCTTTAGAACCTTCATCCTGACCTTGGACGACACCCTGCCGACAGTCGAAGAATGTGCCTTGCTGGTCGATTTGGCTTCTACCCACGGCGAGCAAGAACTGGCCATGCGGGTTGTCCGGGCTGCAGCCCAGCGCGGCTTTATTCTGCCGGAGCGTGGCTATCCCGTCCGCGAGACACCTAGCGTCCTCGAAGGTCCAGAAGCGGCCGCGATCTTTGGCATCACCCGTCAGGAAAGCGGCTTTGATCCACGCGTCTCGTCCGGCGTCGGCGCGCGAGGCATGATGCAGATCATGCCCGCGACCGCCCGTAGCGTCGCCAAGCGGATCGGCGTGGCCTATGACCCCAATCGCCTCAGTGATCCCGACTATAATATGCGCCTCGGCTCGGCCTATCTGGGCCATATGATCAATGGCTTTAGCGGCTCCTACGTCTTGGCAGCGGCGGCCTATAATGCAGGCCCCGGTCGTCCAGCAGCTTGGGTTGGGTTCTGCGGAGACCCGCGCAACACGGCGGCAGACCCGCTGGATTTCATCGAGTGCATCCCCTTTTCGGAAACCCGTAACTACGTCATGCGGGTGATGGAAAATGTGCAGGTCTATCGCGCGCGTTTGGGCGGCGGCTCGGCCCCTCTGACCCTGACCGATGATTTGCGACGGGGCATCTATACGCCGAAACCTGCACCGATGATTGAGACGGCGTCGAATGGCGAGGCAACCGCCAATGGCAGCAGTTCAGGCACCTCAACCCTATCGCAGCCCTAAGACCGTCAAACCCTATCTGGCCAGCGCCTGAGCAAAGATAAGGGGATCAACGTTTCCGCCAGACGCGACGACCAGGGCCGAACGGCCCGCCAAATCAAACTTGCCAGACAGAAGCGCTGCCAAGGCCACCGCGCCACCGGGCTCGATCACCAGTTTGAGGTGACGAAAGGCGAAGGCCATGGCGCTCAAGACCTCATCGTCACTCACCGCCAACGCTCCGCTTAAGCGAGCGCCATTGATCGCGAAGGTTAAGTCGCCAGGCCGAGGGGCCATCAAGGCATCACAGAGGCTAGCGCGGTCGGGCACGCGCGTGACAGGCTCACCCGCTGCCAGACTGTCGGCATGGTCGGTAAAGCCTTCAGGCTCGACAACATAGAGCGCCGTCTTGGGCGACAGGGCCTCGAAGGCCAGACCGATACCGCCCAACAGTCCACCACCGGATGCGGGGCAGAGCAGCAATTCCGCCGTCTGACCCAGCGCGTTAAGCTGCTGTGCCGCTTCCAAACCGACCGTGCCCTGCCCGGCCATGACGTGGAAATCATCGAAGGCGGGTACCACCACCGCACTGCGCTCCGCGGCGATCTGAGCGGCTATGGCCTCTCGGCTCTCGGTGAACCGGTCATAGAGCACGACCTCCGCGCCATAGCCAATCGTGGCCTCCCTTTTGATCGCGGGCGCATCAGAGGGCATGACGATCAGGGCGGGCATACCCAGCTCGCGAGCCGCATCGGCGACGCCTTGGGCATGGTTGCCAGACGAGAAGGCCACAACGCCTCGCTTGCGCTGATCGGCGTCAAGGCGGCATAAGCGATTATAGGCCCCGCGAAATTTGAACGATCCCGTCCGTTGAAGGACCTCTGCCTTGACCCAAACCGTGCCGCCGCATGCCTCATTCAAGGCTGCACAGGAAATGATGGGCGTCAGAACAGCTTGCCCGAGCAAGCGACGCGACGCGTCCTCGACATCAGCAAAGGTTGGAAGGATCAATTTCGAGGTCACGGCAGTCTTGATTGGCTAGTCGATGACAAGGCCGTTGAGCAAACCATCTAGCATTGCCGCACGCAGCTCAGCCATCGATTCCCAAGCAAAATGCGGGCTCGAATGGACGAGAGTCACCAAACCATGACAGCCTGCCCATAGGGTTTGAGCGGCAACATCGACCGTGCCGGTCCGCAGACGCCCGCAGGCCGCGATCTCAGCGACCACACTGCGAAACTGAGCATAGGACTGGGCACCGAGACCCACAGAGGTCTGGGCCCGCTCTTGGGTCACTTCGGCTGGTTTAGCGCAGAAGATCAGTTGATAGGCATTCGGGTTCTGAATGGCGAAATCCATATAGGCGTCGAGTATACCCCGAACGCGAATGACGGGGTCCCCAGCCAATTGCGCGATCTGGGTATTGCTCGCCAACATATGCGCCATGGCATCGGAGGTGATCTCAAGGAGAATTTCAGCCTTATCCTTGAAGTGCATGTAGAGCGCCGTCGACGACACACCGACTTCATCAGCGATCCGACGGATGGTGGCCCCATCATAACCTTCAGCGACAAATATGCGCTCGGCTGCGGCAAGGATCTCGGCGCGGCGCAGATGGCCGTCGCCCTTCGGTTTACGCGCTGATCTATTCGACTTGGCTACAATCACGGTCACAAAGAGTTCCTAGATTTCCCTTAGGGCACACTAAAGGCGTTTGTCACAAAACTGCAAGCGACGTGATGAGAAACAAAATCTTGTTTAGATTGTAATATGCTCACCTCATCTGCCAATGCGTGTTCAATTTAAAATTGTGCGGCCAGAGTTGATCATTCAACAGAGAATGACCAATGCGCGAAAAATCGCACAGCTTCATCTTGGACCGCGCCGACCTCATGTCGGGCAGCGCCTTGGAACAGGCCCTTGGACAGGTTTCGGAAAGCCATCGACCAAGTGCAGAACGCCCAACCGCTCGTGATGGACCGGGACCAGAACAGAAGCTCTTATGGGGAAGCCTTGCCATCGCGGCCATATTGGCCCTGACCCTATGGCCATCGGCGACCCTGTCATGCATCCGGACCGGTCTTTGGATCCTCTTCTTGGTCGTGAGCGTGATCCGAGGAATTGCCGTTTTCGCGTCAACACCCCGTTCCAGCCCCCTCTTTAGGGCACCTCAGCGAGGCCGTTTGCCGATCTACTCGGTTATTGTTCCGCTCTATAATGAGGCCAATATGGTCAAGCAGATGGTGCGCAACCTCAAGGCCCTCGCCTATCCGCGCAAGGCCCTCGACGCCATCTTTATCCTTGAGTCCGACGACGCGCTGACGCTGCGCGCCCTGACAGACCAGAACCTGCCGACCTGGATGCGGATCATCATCGCGCCTCCGGGGAGCCCACAAACCAAACCGAGAGCCTGCAATGTCGCACTGGATCACGTCCTTGGCAGTTTGGTCGTCATCTATGATGCAGAGGATCGGCCACACCCGCACCAACTGCTAGAGGCGGCCAAGCGGTTTGTGTCAGTGGATGAACGCGTGGCCTGTCTCCAAGCACCCTTAAGAATCTCCCCGGGTAAGGGCTTCTGGTGTCGGCAATTTGCCTTGGAATATGCCGCCCATTTCGAAACCTTCTTACCCGCACTCGCACGGACGGGAAGCGCCTTGCCTTTGGGCGGCACCAGCAATCACCTTCGCGTTGACGCCTTGCGCCGACTGGGTGGATGGGACCCCTACAATGTCACCGAGGACGCCGATCTCGGCTTTCGCTTGGCCAGCCAGGGCTTGCGAACCGAAATGCTGACCCTTCCAACTTGGGAAACGCCCACCGCGCGGTTCAGCGTCTGGCTTCCGCAACGCTCGCGCTGGCTGAAGGGCTATATGCAGACCCTGATCGTCTGGACCAACAGCCGGAGCGGTCTCAGCCTCGCCGATCAAGCCTCTCTGTGGCTCACCCTTGGGGTTTCAGTCCTATCGGCCCTCATCCATGGTCCAATTGCGTTGCTCCTCCTGGTTCAATCCATCCTCGCCGTCTGCGGCTGGGGACCGTTCATTTCCTCGACGGGCCTAACGCTTGTTGCCACGGCTTGGACCTCAGCCATTCTATCCATGTCTGTCGGTGCAAAGCGCGCGGGGATCGATCTTCAGGCCAAGGATCTGGCCTTAGCGGTCGCCTATTGGCCCCTTGCCACCCTCGCCGCAGGCCGCGCCTTCTATCAGTTGCTGATTAAGCCCTATTACTGGGACAAGACCCCACACAAACCAGAACCTTTACGAACCGCCCCCTGAGCGCGTATCCAGCGGCATGAACGCTTCATCGCCCAAGGCCGCTCCGGCCATCGCCGCCACGCCCCTGGTCATGCGCACCACCGCTTGGAAGGACTATGCCCTGCTCGACAGTGGCCATGGCCGCAAGCTAGAACGCTATGGCCGCTATCGGGTCGTGCGGCCAGAACCCCAGTGTCTTTGGTCACCAAGACTATCTGAAGCCGTGTGGGCCAAGGCCGACGCCGTGTTCGATCCCACCGATGAGGACGAGGCCGGTCGCTGGCGCTTTTCTGGCCCAACGGTTGAGACCTGGCCGCTCGGCTGGGGCGATGTGAAGTTCCACGGACGCTTCACTGCCTTTCGTCACCTCGCCTTCTTCCCGGAACAGGCCGCCAACTGGGCCTATCTTAATGACCGGGTCCGCGCCCGCGTCGCCAAGGGCGGCGAGGCACCGAAGATCCTGAACCTGTTTGGCTATACGGGTGTGGCGAGCCTAGTCTGCGCCGCCGCAGGGGCTAGCGTCACCCATGTCGACGCCTCCAAAAAAGCCATTGGCTGGGCACGGGATAATGCCACCCTCTCGGACCTGACCGACCGCCCGATCCGCTGGATCTGCGAAGATGCGCGCAAATATGTCCAGCGTGAGGTTCGGCGCGGCACCCGCTATGACGGGATCATCCTCGATCCACCCAAATATGGCCGTGGACCGACCGGAGAGGTCTGGCGCCTCTTTGAGGATCTGCCTGAACTTCTCAAGCTATGCACTGAACTTCTTTCAGATAATGCCGATTTTCTGATCCTAAATGCCTATGCCGAGCGGATTAGTGGCCTGTCCTTGGCCGGACTGATGGCCGACAATATGGCCGGGCGCGGCGGCGATATTGATTGGGGTGAACTGGCCCTGATGGAGGATCAAAGCCAGCGCGGGGTCGGCCTATCCTTCTTCGCGCGCTGGGGAGCCGGGGCCGCATGACCAGCCGCACCATCACGTCCCTGACCAATCCGACGGTAAAGGCTGTTCGCGGTCTGCACCTGCGCAAGGAGCGGGAGGATAGCGGCCTGTTCCTCGCCGAGGGCTTGAAGATCATTACCGAGGCGGTGGATCTGGGGCACGCGCCCAAGATCTTGCTCCATGGCGCGGATGCGGCAGGCCACCCCGTGTTCCGGCGCGCTGCGGCTGCCGCCCGGGCTGCTGGCGGTGAGGTGATCGAGGTCAATCGCGACATCCTCGAAAAGGTCTCCCGGCGCGACAATCCCCAGGCGGTGATCGGGGTCTTCCGGCAGGTCTTCACCCCCCTGGCGGACCTGGATCCCGCCTCCGCCACAGGCTGGGTCGCCCTGCACCGGGTGCGTGACCCCGGAAACCTCGGAACGGTGGTTCGCACCGCCGATGCGGCTGGCTGCGGAGCGGTCATCCTCGTGGGCGAATGCTGCGATCCCTATTCCGTCGAGGCGGTCCGGGCGACCATGGGCTCGATCTTCGCCCTGCCCATCGT
>JBEGOG010000068.1:0-8979 GCA_041182125.1 Pseudomonadota bacterium | reverse complement strand
CCATGGCCCCGCGCCCCTTCACGGCGAGCGAGAACGCGCCCGTGGCCGCCACGCCCCAACAGATCGACACCACCGCCTATGTCTGCGTGCGCGACCTTGCCACGCTCGATGACTGGATCGCGAGGGCTGAAGCTGTAGGCACCATTGCCTTTGATACAGAAACCGACGCCCTGTCCTCAGCCAATGCGGGGCTGGTGGGCGTGTCCTTGGCCGTTGGGCCGGGTCAGGCCTGCTATATCCCGCTCGCGCACCGGCAAGGCGACGGCCTGTTGCTCGACGGGCCCGAAGCGCTGGACCAAATCCCGATGGATCAGGCCTTGGCGCGGCTGAAGCCCCTGTTGGAAAATCCAGCCGTGCTCAAGGTTGGACAGAACGCCAAATATGATCTGGCCGTCCTGTCGCGCTATGGCATCGCGGTGGGTCCGGTCGACGACACCATGCTGATCTCCTATGTGCTGGAGGCCGGTCTGCACGGCCATGGCATGGATGAGCTGTCACGCCTGTGGCTGGGTCATGAGCCGATCAGCTTCAAGTCGGTCACCGGAACCGGCAAGGCGCAGAAGAGCTTTGACCAGATCGGCCTTGAGGCCGCGACCCCCTATGCCGCCGAGGATGCCGACGTCACCTTGCGCCTACACCAGACCCTGCGCCCACGTCTGGCCAAAGAGAACCTGCTCACCGTCTATGAGACCCTAGAACGGCCCCTGCCTGCGGTCCTGGCCCAGATGGAATGTGCCGGGATCAAGGTCGATCAGGAGCGTCTGCGGAGATCAAGGCCCAGGAGATCGTCGGCCACCCGTTCCATCTGGCCAGACCCAAGCAGATCGGCGACATCCTATTTGGCGAGCTTGGCCTGCCCGGCGGCAAGAAGACCGCTACGGGCGCTTGGAGCACAGACGCCGCCGTGCTGGAGGACCTGGCCCTGACCGGCCACGCCCTGCCCAAGGTGCTGCTGGACTGGCGCCAGCTGGCCAAGCTGCGCGGCACCTATACCGAAGCCTTGGTCGCCGCCATCGCCCCGCGCACCGGCCGGGTCCACACCTCGTTCTCGCTGGCCTCGACCACCACCGGGCGGCTGTCCTCGTCGGACCCGAACCTTCAGAACATCCCGGTCCGCACCGAAGAGGGCCGCAAGATCCGCCAAGCCTTTATCGCTGAACCCGGCCACGTGCTGATCAGCGCTGACTATAGCCAGATCGAGCTGCGGCTTCTGGCCCATATTGGCGATATTCCCCAGTTGAAGAAGGCCTTTGCTGACGGGCTCGACATCCATGCCATGACCGCCTCTGAGATGTTCGGCGTGCCGGTCGAGGGCATGGATCCGATGATCCGCCGTCAGGCCAAGGCGATCAATTTCGGCATCATCTACGGCATTTCAGGCTTTGGCCTCGCCAACCAGCTGTCCATTCCGCAGGATCAGGCCGCCGCCTATATCCGCACCTATTTCGAGCGCTTCCCCGGCATTCGGGCCTATATGGACCGGACCAAGGCCGAGGTTCACGCCAACGGCTATGTGACCAGCCTGTTTGGCCGAAGGATCAACATCCCCGACATCCGCGCCAAGGCCGCTGGCATGCGCCAGTTCGCCGAGCGCGCCGCCATCAATGCCCCGATCCAAGGCGCCGCCGCCGACATCATCCGCCGGGCCATGGTGCGCATGCCTGCGGCTCTGGCCAAAGAGGGCTTGCAGGCCCGTATGCTGTTGCAGGTCCACGACGAACTGGTGTTCGAGGCCCCGGCCTCAGAAGCCGACGCCGTCTGCGCCCTGGCCAAGCGGGTAATGGAACGGGCGGCAGAGCCTGCGGTTCAGATCAGCGTGCCCCTGATCGTCGAGGCCAAGGCCGCGAGCAATTGGGACGAGGCCCACTAGCCGTTCTACGGACCCTAAGCCGGCGCGCTGGCCTCTAAAAACCGCTTTACGGTTGCGGCCGTTTCGGGCGAGGCCGCAATCTCCTTGCGGACCTCGGGCAGGCGCAGAAGCTTCAGGGTCTCAGCCTTAGCCTTGTCCGAGACGGGCCCGCTCGGCCCCGCCTCACCCAAGCTGAGGGCCAACAGCATCATCAGGCGGTTGGCGGGCGTAAGCTGAGCCTTCATGATCGTGGCAATATATTTGCTCTCGGCCTCGACCAAGCCGCCGACCTCGCCGATCCGCTTCAAGATCGGGTCCGTATCCTCTGGCGTCAGGCCAGCCTTGGTGATGGATCTTTGCATTTTAGCGAGGGACTGCAGCTTAGTGCGCGGTGGCTGGATCTGCCCCACCACATCACGCTCGAACTTGAGCGCTCCAACATTGCTGCGAATCCAGCGGGCCGCCTCGCGCTTATTGGCCCCGCCAATGACATTTTCTAAGAGCCGGATGAGGGCCTCAGCCTCTTCAAAGGCTGTGCGGTCGCTGCCCACATAGGCGGTGACGAAATCCGTGCTCATCAGCATGCGAGAGCGATCGACAAAGGCGGCCTGCACATCCTCTGCAGTCATGAGCTTGCCCGCACCAAAGGTGAGGGCCATGGCCAAGGCGCGGAGCATGTCGACCTCTTGGGCCGCATTGTCTGGACAGAGACGACGCGGACCCAGCAGTTCACGCAATATCTGCCGCGCAATAGAGGCGCGAACCGCAAAAAAGGGCTCGTGGCCAAGCCATTGCGCCAACCGAACCGCTGGCCCTTCCAGCGCGGGGAGGGACTTGGCTATGGCCGGTTCAATCCGGATCAAATCATCGACAGCCTTGGGCGCGGCCAATCGGGTCATGGCCGCCAAGCGCTGGCCCAGATTGAGGTTTGTCCCCAACAGGTCCGCCAAGCCCTTCTTGGACCCTAGAATTTCCGAAAGAGGCTGTTCCAAGACCTTAAAGGCCAGGGCCTTGGGTCCATCCGCCATCGGAATGGCGGCACCAGAAATCTTGTCGGCCAGATCAAGCAGGCCGTCGACCTTCTGTTTCCAATTGCGCGCAGGGGCCAGATGGGCCGCAACGCCGCCGCCCAGCAGATAGGAAGGGTCTGGCTGGCTATAGAGCCGAACCGCGGCCTGCGCGAACCCCTCCGTGTTTGGGTCGGGGAAGCGGCCCTTTTTGTGATCCATGCGGATCCGTTCCAAGGTGCGCTCTGTCAGGCCCTGAAAGGTCCTAACGACCTCATGGACCGATAGGCCCCGGCTTTGCGATTCGGGGATGGATATCTTTTGAATGGCCCCTTGCAGGTCCATCCCGGACCCTTCGAGCAATTCAGCCAAATCGGCGCGGTGCAGCAACTCAAAGGCCGTAACCCGGTTCCGATTGAGCCACTCCTCCAGCAATCGGGTAATCCGGTCGCGCGAATGCATCGAATAGAGGTCGGATGGACTGACACACAAAGGGGCCTGATCCTCAACCTTGGCCTTCTTCGCCTTAGTCTCGACCTCGCCCTTGGCCAGGATCGTCGAGGTCCGAAAACCCAGCGTCTCGGCGTCCATGGTTTCTTTCGTCACCTTAACCGCCGCTGCCTGCCTTTCGGCCAAAAGGGATTCGGCGGTGGCTAGGGCGACAGCCCGGTCTTCGGTCGCGAGCGACAGGGTCCACGGAGCCCCGGGTAAGCGCCGAATGTAGAGCTCATAGTGGATTGGGGTTTGGGCCATCGATCCTCCGAAGGAGATCATAGTTAGAACTATTTCATCATCTACGAAACCAACACCTCACGAAGGTGCGCATGAGACCTACGACTCGCCATTGAATGGCCACATCTGTGGGACTAGCTTATAGCGGTGGCGCTCTTTGGAGGGGGCCGACGGTTAGTCTTAGGTGCGCGATGGCGAAAATTACCCTGGTCGATGATGATGAGAATATCGTCACCTCCGTCTCCTTGGCGCTTGAAAGCCATGGCCATGTGGTGAAGGCCTATTATGATGGGGCGTCCGGTCTCGCCGCGCTGGAAAGCGATCCGCCTGATCTGGTTATTCTCGACGTCAAGATGCCACGCATGGACGGTATGGAGGTTCTGCGCCGCCTGCGTCAGACCTCGAATATCCCCGTCATTATCCTGACCTCCAAGGATGAGGAGATCGACGAGATCCTCGGCTTCAACCTTGGGGCCGACGATTATATGCATAAGCCCTTCAGCCAGCGCCTGCTGATTGAACGGGTCAAGGCGGTCTTGCGCCGTGCCCGCGACGATGAGGAGGCTGGCAATCCCGGCCAAGCTGCGGCCACGGCCGCTCGCAGCATCAAGCGCGGCCGCCTGACCCTTGATTCGGCCCGCCACGACTGTCTGTGGGACGATCGGGCGGTGAAGCTGACCGTGACGGAGTTTCTGTTGCTGCAGTCCTTGGCCCAGCGTCCGGGCTTCGTCAAAAGCCGCGATAATCTGATGGATGCGGCCTATGACGATCAGGTCTATGTCGACGATCGCACCATCGACAGCCATATCAAGCGGATGAGACGCAAATTTCGTCAGGTCGATCCTACCTTTGATGCGATAGAAACCCTCTATGGCGTTGGATATCGATATCGCGAGTCCTGAACCGGCCCGGCATCCTGCTTCAGGAGCGGGGTTCGAGACGGGGCAAGGTCAAAGGCTCAGCAAGGGGCGGCGAAAGCTGATTCCGGGCTCGCGCCTTGGCGGCCTGATCATCGCCTTGAACCTTCTGGGCCTCGCGATCCTGATCGGCGGGGCGCTGGTGCTGAACGAGATGCGCCGCGGCCTCGTCAATGCCCAGATTGATAGCCTGACCACCCAAGGCGAGTTCATCGCCAATGTGATCGACCGCGCCGCGACCATGGGCGAGCCGGTCCCGCAGCTAGAAGTCGACCGAGCCGCCCAGACCCTGCAACTGTTGTTCATCCCAAGGTCCCAGCGCGCACGGCTATTCGATGCAGATGGGAATGAGTTGGCCGACAGCTACACCGTTTCCGATCACGTGGAAAAGCGGCTGCTGCCACCAGCCCGCAAGCCGGGGGCCCCGGCTCCTACAGTTCAGAACGACCCCTCGCGGCCGGCAAAGGAAGAGGCGGCTCGTAAGGCGCTGCAGCAAGAGGTCGCCCGCGCCCTAAAGGGTAAGCCTGTGGCCGGAATGAGGATGGGTGCCAATGGCGATCGGGTCGTGTCCGTCTCAATCCCTCTGCGCCATGTCGAGGCCGTCCTTGGGGTACTGACCCTAGAATCCGGCGACGTGGACGAGATTATCTCGGCTGAACGCAAGGCCCTCTTGCCCTTTATCATCATGGCCATTGCCGTATCGCTGGCCTCGTCCTTCCTGCTCAATCGGCTCATTGCCCAGCCTGTGCTTCGCTTGGCGCGGGCCGCAGACCGGGTGAGACTATCGCGCGCCAGAGCCATTATCTTGCCGGACCTCGCAGATCGGGACGATGAGCTAGGAGATCTGACCCGGTCCCTGCAGTCCATGACCTCGGCCCTGACCTCGCGCATGGATGCGATTGAACGGTTTGCCGCCGATGTCGCTCACGAGATCCGCAACCCCCTAACCTCGATCCGGTCAGCGGTTGAGACCCTCGACATCGTTTCTGACCCAGCGCCGCGCGCTAAGTTGATGGGTATATTGAAACAGGATGTCGGACGGCTGGATCGTCTGATCACCGACATTTCCAATGCCTCGCGTTTGGATGCCGAACTGTCGCGCGATGCGCCAAGGCCCATTGATCTACCGCGCCTATTGTCCGACCTCTGCGCCCTCTATAGCGAGGGGGCCAAGGCTGGAGAGGCCAGCGTCGTGATGGTTGAACCTGAAGCCCTTGAAAGTCTGACCATCAGTGGGCGTGAAGGCCCCCTCAGCCAAGTGTTCCGTAACCTGATCGATAATGCCCGCTCCTTCACACGTCAGGTCGGCGACGCAGAGCGCCAAGTACGGATTGACCTGCGCAAGGTCGGATCAGAGGCTCGGGTCACCATCGAAGATGATGGCCCCGGTATTCCGTCAGAAAATCTCGAAACCGTCTTTGAGCGGTTCTATACCTCACGGCCACGTGGGGCCGTGTTTGGCGGCAATTCGGGGCTGGGCCTGTCTATTGCGCGCCAGATCGTCGAGGCCCATAGCGGCCATATCTGGGCCGAAAATCGCCTTGATGAGGAGGGACGGATCCTAGGCGCCCGGTTCAGCGTTAGCCTGCCTTGCCTATCGACATGACTGATCGCGCGCCCCTTCACGGCGGACTGATCGCTCGGCACCGGATGGGGCGCTGGCAGGGCGTACTGATCCTTGGCCCGTCAGGGTCTGGCAAGAGCCATCTGGCCCTCAGGGCTCTGGCCGCAGGTTGGCGGCTGGTCGCCGATGATAGAGTCATCCTCTGGTCGGATGCAGGCAAGGTCTTCGGTCGCGCTCACCCGCAATTGACCGGTCAGATCGAGGTGCGCGGTCTTGGCATCCTGCACTCTGCGACCCCCGTCCTTGGCTTTTGTCAGATCGATCTGGTCGCCCAGATGGTGCCGCAAGAAATGATCGAACGCTATCCAGATCCGGCCCAGATGGCCTTAGCCGGTCAATCCCTGCCGCTCGTCTCTCTTGATCCTTTTTCCGCCCTTTGCGTGCCAATGATACAGATGGCATTGCACCAGCTTCCAGTCCGATGATAAGCCCCTTAAGAACTGTCCGCGCAGCGTTCTTGCTGCGCTCGGGAGCGATCCCGTGCGAGGCCCCGTGAGCGACCCCTTGAGAGATCCCTTGAGAGACTTTGCATGATCGGGCTTGTGATCGTCACCCATGGGCGGCTGGCCGAAGAGTTCCGTTTGGCGATGGAACATGTCGTCGGGCCTCAGTCGGATGTTGTGGCCGTCTGTATCGGTCCCGACGATGATATGGAGCAGCGGCGCACCGATATTTTGAGCGCTGCGGAAACCGTCAATAGAGGCCAAGGCGTCATCTTGCTGACCGACATGTTCGGCGGCACCCCCTCCAATCTGGCCATCTCGGTGATGGAACAGACCGGTGCCGAAGTGATTGCCGGACTGAACCTGCCAATGCTGATCAAGCTAGCCAGCGTTCGGGGCCGCGAAAGCCTGGAAACCTGCGTAGCCCACGCCCAAGAGGCGGGCCGTAAATATATCTCCGTCGCCTCCTATGTTCTGGCGGGGGAGAAATGAGCGTCAGCCGGACCGTCGAGATCATCAACGAACGCGGGCTCCATGCGCGAGCCTCGGCCAAGTTCGTCAAGGTCGCCTCGGGTTTTGATGCAGAGATCATGGTCAGCCGTGAGGGTCAGACCGTCGATGCCCGCTCGATCATGGGCCTGATGATGCTCGCTGCGGGTATTGGCTCGACCATCGACATTGCGGCTGAGGGCCCTGAAGCTGAAGCCGCCCTTGATGCGCTGGGTGCCCTGATCGCCAACCGGTTCGACGAAGGGCGTTAGACCCGCCCGACTCATATAAAGATATCTTTATGTCTTTATTGCCCCTGCGCGCCGGAGGGGCTATAGACGGCCATCGAAATTCCCCTCAGGAGCCTCACCGTGGCCGACTATATCGTTGCCGACATCTCCCTCGCCGCCTTCGGCCGCAAGGAAATCTTGATTGCTGAGACCGAAATGCCAGGCCTGATGGCCACGCGCGAGGAATATGGCCCAGCACAGCCGCTTAAGGGCGCGCGGATCGCTGGCTCCTTGCACATGACCATCCAGACCGCTGTGCTGATCGAGACCCTGCAGGCCCTCGGCGCGGATGTGCGCTGGGCCTCGTGCAATATTTTCTCGACCCAAGACCATGCCGCCGCAGCCATCGCCGCAGCAGGTACGCCAGTCTTTACGCCAGTCTTTGCCTTCAAGGGCGAAAATCTGGTCGAATATTGGGACTATGCCCACAAGATCTTTGAATGGTCGGACGGCGGCTATCCCAACCTGATCCTCGATGACGGCGGCGACGCCACCCTGCTCTGCGTGCTTGGCCCCAAGGCCGAGAAGGACCCCAGCGTCCTCAACAACCCGCAGAATGAGGAAGAAGAAGCGCTGTTCTCGGTGATGAAGCGCTACCTCAAGGAAAAGCCGGGCTTCTATTCGGCCATCCGCGACGCCATCAAGGGCGTGTCGGAAGAGACCACCACCGGCGTTCATCGCCTCTATCAGATGGCCACCAAGGGTGAACTGCCCTTCCCCGCCATCAACGTCAATGACAGCGTCACCAAGTCCAAGTTCGACAATCTCTATGGCTGCCGCGAGAGCCTGGTGGACGCGATCCGCCGGGGCACTGACGTGATGTTGGCCGGCAAGGTTGCCGTGGTCTGCGGCTATGGCGATGTCGGCAAGGGCTCAGCGGCCAGCCTGCGCAATGGCGGCGCGCGCGTCGTGGTCACCGAGATCGACCCGATCTGCGCCCTGCAAGCGGCGATGGAAGGCTATGATGTCCAGACCCTAGACGACATGGCGGGCAAGGCGGACATCTTTGTCACCGCCACCGGCAATAAGGACGTCATCACCGTTGATCATATGCGGGCGATGAAGAACAACGCCATCGTCTGCAATATCGGCCACTTCGACAGCGAGATCCAAGTCGCTGGCCTGAAGAATTTCGTCTGGGACGAGATCAAGCCGCAGGTTCACCATGTCGAATTCCCCGATGGCAAGAAGATCATCCTTCTGTCCGAAGGCCGTCTCTGGGCAATGCGACCGGTCACCCCTCCTTCGTGATGAGCGCCAGCTTCACCAACCAGACCTTGGCTCAGATCGAGCTGTGGACCAACGGCAAGGCCTATGAGAACCAAGTCTATACCCTGCCAAAGGCGCTGGACGAGAAGGTCGCCCTGCTGCACCTGGCCAAACTCGGTGCAAAGCTGACGACCCTGACCAGCGAACAGGCCAACTATATTGATGTGCCGCAGGCCGGTCCCTTCAAGCCGGACCATTATCGCTACTAGGCGATCAAGGCTTTTTGTCTCAGCCACCTCGCAAGGGGTGGTCAAGGGCGCGCGATCGGGGGCATAGAGGCTCCATGTCGCGCGCCCTTTTGATGTCTAGCTTCGTTGCCTCCAGCCGCGTCGGCGGCGGGGCCCAATCCCTCGCCCTTG
>JBEGOG010000067.1:0-7064 GCA_041182125.1 Pseudomonadota bacterium | reverse complement strand
GTACAGGCGTAGCCGGGGTAGGGGGAAGGGGCCGCTCAACCCTGTTTTACGCACCGTAAGGACTTCACAGTGCCGCTGTGCGCTTGTGCCGAAGTGTCTGGGTCCCCGCCTGCGCGGGGAAAACGGAAGCAACAAGACAAGGCCTCCTTCGGCCCTTCGGGCCACTTCCCCCAGAGGGGGAAGATCTTGGAGCCTTAAATCTTCTCCCTCTGGGGGATGTACCGGCTTAGCCCTGCAGGTCCCGGTCCAACTCCCCGGCCAAATCGCGAATGAACTGCCAAGCGACGCGGCCCGAGCGGCTGCCACGCAGTTGCGACCATTGCAGGGCGCGGCGGTCGAGGTCCTTGATCGTCAGGTCAAAGCGCTGGGCATAAAGACGCACGGCCTCTAGATAGGTTGGCTGGTCCATCGGTGGGAACCCGATCCACAGGCCAAAGCGGTCCGAGACCGAGACCTCCTCTTCGGCATCTTCGGCCGCCGCCATGGCTCCCTTGGTCTCGTTATGGTCGCGCGGCATCAGGTGACGGCGGTTCGAGGTGGCGGTGAAGAGCACATTTTCCGGTGGCCCGCCGACCCCGCCTTCGAGCGCGGATTTCAGGGCCTTGGCCGACGCCGCCCCCTCTTCAAACGACAGGTCGTCGCACAGGACTAAGAATCGCTCAGGACGCCCGCGCAGGCGCTCGAATAGGCGCGGTAAGGCGGTGACCTCATCGCGGTCCACCTCGATCAGGCGCAGACTGGGCTGCTCAGCGACGACGGACATGAAAGCGGCCTTGACCATCGAGCTCTTGCCCGCCCCCCGCGCGCCCCAGAGCAGGACAGGGTTGGCGGGCCTAGCCTTGGCAAAGCGGCGCAGGTTCTCAACAAAGCGCGACTTTTGCCGTTCCACCCCCACCAAAAGGTCCAGCGCCAGCGGATAGTCGGGCGCGGGCACGAACAGGCCTTGGCCAGCGTCGTGGCGAAAGAGCTTGGCGCAAGAGAAGTCGGGCTCTGGCACTGAGGCCGGAACCAGCCGTTCTAAGGCCTCGGCGATGCGGATCAGGGTGGCATTTAGATCATGGGTCATGGCCAATGGTTCCTAAAGCGGTTGGCGCTCCATTGCAAAACCCGCCTTCAACGCCTAGTTTCCGGCAACTTAAGGCCGACGATGTTCGTACCGGCCGACCATAACAGGTGAGACTTCATGTTCGCGACCCCGGCTATGGCCCAGACCGCTGCAGCAGCAGGCGCCCCAATGGGCGGCCCGCAAGACTTTTTGATGCAGATTGCACCGATCTTGCTGCTCTTGGTGCTGTTCTATTTCCTGTTGATCCGTCCGCAGCAAAAGCGCGCTAAGGAACATCAGGCCCTGATCACCGGCATCAAGCGCGGTGACACCGTGGTTCTGTCGAACGGCATGATCGGCAAGGTTGCACGCGTCGAAGATACTGAAGTTGGCGTTGAAATCGCCACAGGCGTGACCGTAAAGGTCGTCAAGGCAATGATCTCGGACGTGCGCACGCGCGGCGAGCCTGCTGCTGCCAACGACGCCAAGTCCTAATGATTGCGGCGGCGGGACGATCCTGCCGCCGTCTTTTTTGATGTTACCGCCCGCCCTTTAGGCGCCGAAAGTCCAAGCCCATGCTCAATCTTGCCCGCTGGAAGGTGATCGCCTGCATAGCCGCACTTCTGTTCGGCCTTGTTTTCACCTTGCCCAACGTCCTGCCCAAATCGGTGATGGATCAGGTTCCAGCTTGGGCTCCGCATCAGAAACTCAATTTGGGTCTTGACCTTCAGGGGGGCTCTTACCTTCTTTTGGAGGTCGATACGGACGCCCTCAAGCGTGAGCGTTTAGCCAATCTGCTTGAGGATGTGCGCGGCACCCTGCGGACCGAGCAGATCGTCTTTACGGGCCTTGGCCAAGTCAATGGCATGGTCACAGTCCGCGTCACCGATCCCGCCCAGGTTGAGGCGGCCCGCATAGCGCTCAGCCGCCTGGGTCAGCCCCTCGCGGGCGCGCCGGGTGGCCGCGATATGAACCTTCAAGTTCTGAGTGATCAAACCCTCCAGATGTCTCTCGTTCAGGAGGCGCTGAATGCCGAGGGTGCAAAGGCGGTTGAGCAGTCGATCGAGATCATCCGCCGCCGGATCGACGCCCTTGGGACCCGCGAGCCGACCATCATCCGTCAGGGCACCAACCGTATTGTGGTTCAGGCTCCGGGTGAAAGCGATCCAGAGCGTTTGAAGAACGTGATCGGTCAAACGGCCAAGCTGACCTTCCAAATGGTCGACGACAGCGTCTCGCTGCAAGAGGCTGCTGCGGGCCGTATTCCGCCCGGTTCTGAGTTGCTGCCGAGCGAAGAGCCGTCCGAACCGGTTCAATTGGTCAAGCGGCGGGCGGTGGTTTCCGGCGAGATGCTGACTGACGCGCGACTGTCCTTTGATGAGACGGGCCAGCCGGTCGTATCCTTCCGCTTCAATGGTCAGGGCGCGCGGCGCTTTGGCGATGCCACTGCGGACAATACGGGAAAGCGGTTTGCGATTGTTCTAGACGGCAAGATCATCTCGGCCCCCCGTATCAATGAACCTATCCGAGGCGGTTCTGGCCAGATCAGCGGTAACTTCACCGAGTCCAGCGCTAATGAATTGGCAGTGCTTCTTCGTGCGGGTGCCTTGCCGGCTCCTCTGAAGGTCGAAGAACAGCGTACCGTCGGTGCGGAACTGGGTGCCGATGCGGTGCAGGCCGGGCAGTTTTCGACCTTTCTCGGTGCATCGCTGATCTTAACCTTCATCGTCTTGGCCTATGGCCTCTTTGGCGGCTTTGCGGCGGCGGCCTTGGTCGTCAATGGTCTGCTGATCGTGGCCCTGATGAGCGTGACGCAAGCGACCCTGACCTTGCCCGGTATTGCGGGCTTGATCTTGACGCTCGCGGTCGCCGTTGACGCCAATGTGCTGATCTATGAGCGGATGCGTGATGAGGTCAGGGCTGGGCGAACCCCCATTGCTGCAGCTGACGCAGGCTATTCTAAGGCGATGACCACTATTATCGACGCCAACGTGACTACCATCTTGGCTGCCTTGATCATGTTCCAGTTCGGATCGGGCCCTGTTCGGGGCTTTGCCTGGACCCTATCGATCGGGGTTATTACCTCGGTCTTTACCTCGGTCCTGATCACACAGGTTCTGATCGCCTGGTGGTTCCGCGCTGCTCGTCCCAAAAAACTCCCGATTGTATAAGGCGAAGCCTATGTTCTGGCCGTTCATCAAACTGCTTCCAGTCAAGACCAATCTGGATTTTGTCGGCTTCGCGCGCGCCGCAGCCGCCCTTTCGATCATCGCCGTATTGGCGACCGCTGTCGGCCTCTATAAGCCCGGCCTGAACTTCGGTATCGACTTCAAGGGCGGAACGGTGCTCGAGCTCAATACGGGCGAGAAGCCGGTCAATCTCGGAACGGTGCGGGCGACGCTGGGCCAGCTCAATCTGGGTGATGTGCAGGTTCAGGCCTTTGGCGCGCCCAATGATGCCCTGATCCGTTTTCAGACCCCAGAGGGTTCTGATCCGGCTCAAACTGTAGGCCGGGTCAAGACCGCCCTGAATGCGGCCATCGGTCCGGTGACCTATTCGCGCACCGAGGTTGTGGGTCCTAAGGTGTCGGGCGAGCTGTTCCGCAACGGGATCATGGCGCTGGGCGTCGCGATTGGCCTGATGCTGCTCTATATCTGGTTCCGGTTTGAGCTTCAGTTTGGCTTGGGCGCCGTTGTCGCCCTGTTCCACGATGTGATCTTGACCTTTGGCTTGATTGTGTTGCTGCGGCTTGAGTTTACCCTGACCATGATCGCTGCGATCTTGACCATCATCGGCTATTCGATGAACGACACCGTCGTGGTGTTTGACCGTCTTCGCGAAAATCTTCGGAAATATAAGAAGATGCCGCTTCGCGATGTGATCGACCTTTCGATCAATGAGACCCTGTCCCGGACGATCATCACCGGTGTGACCGCCATCTTGGCCCTGTCAGGTCTGGCGATCTTTGGCGGTGAGGCGCTACACGGCTTCTCCATCGCCCTGATCTTCGGCATCATCATCGGCACCTATTCGTCGGTCTATGTCGCCTCGCCGATCATCCTTCTGTGGGGCGTGAAGCGGAACGATGAGGCCGAGCCCATCGCTACGGTCCTCAAGGGCTAGGGTCTTGCGTCACCCGCCATCCATTGATGCCTATGGCGGCGGGGGCTTTCGGGTCTCTGGCCAGCGCCATGAGGGCTCGCTGCTGATCCTCGATGATGCGGCCCAGCCTTGGCAGGCGACCAGCCTAGAGACCCTGAGTCCCGATGACCTCGCGGCGGTCTTTGCGGCGGGTCTGGGCACCGTGGAGTTCGTCCTTCTGGGCACTGGCGCTGTGCAGGCCCTGCCGCCCCGGTCCGTGCGTGACGCCCTGCAACGGGCGGGCATTGGCCTAGAGTTCATGGATACAGCCACGGCCGCGCGGATGTACAATGTCTTGGCCGCCGAAGGGCGACGTTTAGCGGCCGCTCTGATCGCCATTTAGGCCCTCTGTTCATTCCCCCTTCCATGGGCGCGACAAATCGCCGTATATTGAATGCCAAATCGAGGCTCCTTTGGGCTTCTTGGGAGGGCATCATGGCAGGTCTGCTGCAAAACTTTAGAAACACCATCATTGTGAGCGTCGTCTTGTCGCTGATCTTGGTCGCCGGTTACCGCGTCCATCACGGCAGCAACGACGCCATCTTCTGGCAAGGCGTGTTCCGTATGATCCACGTCTTTGCCGGCATCCTGTGGATCGGCCTGCTGTACTATTTCAACTTCGTCCAGATCCGCATGATGCCAAGCGTCCCGGCGGAACTGAAGGCGGGCGTGACCAAATATATCGCCCCTGAAGCCCTGTTCTGGTTCCGTTGGGCCGCTGTGGCCACTTTGCTGGCCGGTATCGTTCTGGCTTGGAACCGTGGCTATCTGGTGCAGGCCTATACGCTGGGCGCGCTGGAAGGCTTTGCCAATCCCCAGACCGTGTTCATCGGCGTGGGCATGTGGATGGCGACGATCATGTTCCTGAACGTCTGGCTGTTCATCTGGCCAAACCAGAAGATCGCCCTGGGCCTTGTTGAGGCCGATGCCGACGCCAAGGCCAAGGCTGGCCGGACCGCCATGCTGTTCAGCCGCACCAACCTGCTGCTGTCGATCCCCATGCTGGTGACCATGACCATGAACCAAACCCTGTTCGGCTAAGATCAGGGACAGTCAATCAAGGGGTCTGCTGGCAACGGCAGGCCCCTTTTTTGTCGGCTCAATCGGACCATTTCCCAACCATGACGGACGATATTGACAGCCTGATCAAACGTGTGGACCCCGACCGGTGGCTGGCCAGCCGACTGATCGCCGACCCGCCGGCGCGGGCCGACGTGCTGGCCATTCTCGCCGTCGACCACGAACAGGCCAAGGTTCGCGATCTGGTCAGTGATCCCCTTATGGGCGAAATCCGCCTGACCTGGTGGTCTGAGGCCCTCGATGAGATGGGCCGAGGTCTGGCGCCAAGGGCTCACCCTGCTGCTCTCGCCTTGGCCGGTGTGCTCGAGCGTCATGATCTGTCCTCGGTGCTGCTCAACAGTCTGATCGAGGCGCGGATTGATGATCTGGGCCGCACCATGCTGGACAGTGAGGAGGCGGTGCTGGCCCATATCGATGCTACCCAGGTGGTCTTTAGCGCGCTCGCCCTGTCGATCCTGTCTCCGGGTACGGACCCCCACGCCATTCGCAGCGCCGCGCGGGCCTACGGGGTCGGGGCCCTTCTAGGGTCTGGCCGCTTGTCACCCGATTTGGCGCAAGGCTGGGCGAGGGGGCGCATTGACTATGACCTCAAGGCGGCGCGCTCGGCTCTGGCCGATCTGCCCGTCGCAGCCTTTCCGGCTAACGCCCAGGCGGCCTTGGCGCAGGCCTATGGCGCAGGCAAGCGGCCCGGACCCTTCTCAAAATCGATGCGGATCTTCTTGGCCAGCCTGACGGGCCGGGTCTAGCCTTGCAGCCAGGTCTCAAGATCGGCGAGGGCGCGAACGCTCATCAGACGCTTTTTGGCCCGCCCCCGTTCCTTGAGCGGCAATTTCTTGCCCTCATGGTCGATCTTGGGCGGTTCCATAGGGGGCAAGAGGCCATAGTTGATGTTCATCGGCTGGAACGCGCCGCCTTCGAGGTGTCCGCCGGTAATATGGTTGATCAGGGCACCTAGGGCGGTCGTCGGCGGCGGCGGGGCCAATTCCTGACTCAGCGCCTGTGCGGCGGCAAAGCGCCCAGCCAGCAGGCCGATAGCGGCGCTCTCGACATAGCCTTCAACGCCGGTGACTTGACCGGCAAAGCGCAGGCGCGGCTGGGCCTTGAGCCGAAGGCCGTTGTCGAGCAGGCGGGGGGAGTTGATGAAGGTGTTGCGATGCAGGCCGCCAAGCCGCGCGAACTGGGCGTTCTCAAGGCCGGGGATCATGCGGAACACATCGGCCTGAACCCCGTGCTTCAGCTTGGTCTGGAACCCGACCATATTGTAGAGCGTGCCGAGGGCATTGTCTTGGCGCAGCTGGATGATGGCGTGGGCCTTAACCAGCGGATCGCGCGGATTGGTCAGGCCGACGGGCTTGAGCGGTCCCCAGCGCAGGGTCTCATGACCGCGCTCAGCCATGACCTCGATGGGCAGGCAGCCGTCGAAATAGGGCACATTCTCCCATTCCTTGAACTCGGTCTTGGGGCCGTCGAGCAGGGCCTGAATGAAGGCCTCATACTGCTCCTTGTTCATGGGGCAGTTAATATAGGCCGCCTTGTCGCCGCCGGGGCCTTCCTTGTCATAGCGCGATTGGCGCCATGCAATGTCCATATTGATGCTGTCCGTATGGATGATCGGGGCGATGGCGTCGAAGAAGGACAGTTGCCCCTCGCCGGTCAGGTCCAAGATGGCTTGCGACAGGGCGGGGGTGGTCAGCGGACCGGTCGCGACAATGACATTGTCCCAGTCCGCAGGCGGCAGGCCCTCGACCTCTTCGCGCAGGATGGTGATCAGGGGGTGGGCTTCGAGCCTAGCGGGGAC
>JBEGOG010000066.1:0-7163 GCA_041182125.1 Pseudomonadota bacterium | reverse complement strand
TCAGAACAAGACCTACGAGCCGCGCAAGGGCAAGACCGTCAAGGCCAAGAAGGATGACATGGTCGTCATCGACTTCATCGGCCGCATTGATGGCGTCGCTTTTGATGGTGGCACGGCAACCGACAGCGAGCTGGTGCTCGGTTCGGGCCAGTTCATCCCCGGCTTTGAAGACCAACTGATCGGCGCCAAGCCCGAAGAGGTCCGCACCGTCTCCGTGACCTTCCCTGAGGACTATCAGGCCGAGAGCCTGAAGGGCAAAAATGCCGAGTTCGAAGTGACCGTCAAAGAGGTCAAGGCTCCCGGCGAAACCAAGGTTGATGACGCCTTTGCTGAAAAGCTCGGCCTGTCGAGCCTTGAGACCTTGAAGGACGCCCTGCGCGGCCAGATCGAACAACAATATACTTCGGCTTCGCGCTTCAAGCTGAAGCGGGCTTTGCTCGATGTGCTGGATACGAAGCACGATTTCGCCCTGCCACCGCGCATGGTTGAAGCCGAGTTCGACGTGATCTGGCAGCAGGTCCAGGCCGACAAGGAAAGCGGTGGCCTGTCGCCTGAAGACGAGGGCAAGACCGAAGACCAGCTGAAGGGCGAATATCGCAAGATCGCCGAGCGCCGCGTGCGTTTGGGTCTGGTTCTGGCCGAAATTGGCCGCACCCAGAACGTGACGGTCACCGAGCAGGAAATGCTGGGTGCCATGCGTCAGGAGGCCATGCGCTATCGTGGCCAAGAGCAGCAGGTGTTTGAATTCTTCCGCAGCAATCCTAACGCCCAAGCCCAGCTTCGTGCGCCGCTTTATGAGGACAAGGTTGTCGACCTGATCTTCGAAAAGGCCAAGGTCACGGATACCGAAGTGTCCAAGGAAGAGCTGATGCAAGACGACGACATGCCTGAGGGCTATGGCGACGCCTAATTGGCCGCTGGCTAGACTTTAAAAGAGGGCGCCGATCCGCAGGGGTTGGCGCCCTTTTTTTCCGATCAAACGCTTTTGGTTCGGTTGCACGACTTGCAACATGGCCGGGAGCACGCAATATCCAAGACAGCCTGCTTCGCGCGAAGCGGCTCTTAGCGCAGATGAGAAGGCACCCATGATTGATCACCAAGCCACTATGATGAATCTCGTCCCTATGGTCGTCGAGCAATCGAGCCGGGGCGAGCGCGCCTTTGACATCTTTTCGCGGTTGCTGCGCGAGCGGATCATTTTCCTGAACGGGCCGATCGATGACGGCGTCTCGGCCTTGGTCTGCGCCCAGCTGCTGTTCTTGGAATCGGAAAATCCCAAGAAGGAAATTTCGATGTACATCAACTCGCCCGGGGGGATGGTGACGTCCGGTTTGGCGATCTATGACACGATGCAGTATATCAAGAGCCCGGTCTCGACCGTGTGCATGGGTATGGCTGCCTCGATGGGCTCATTCCTGCTGATGGCCGGTGCGCCTGGCCAGCGGGTCGCTCTGCCCAATGCCCGGATCATGCTGCACCAGCCCTCGGGCGGATTCCGCGGTCAGGCCTCGGACATTGAGCGTCACGCCGAAGACATCATCAAGACCAAGCGCCGCCTGAACGAGCTCTATGCCAAACATTGCGGCCAGCCCTTGGAAGTGGTGGAGCGCACGCTCGACCGTGACCATTTCATGGACGCCGAAGAATCGAAGACCTGGGGCATTGTCGACCATGTCTACGCCACCCGTGAAGCGGCTGAAGGCGGAGAGAAGGACGACGATAAGAAGGACTAGGTCTACTATCTGCGTCATTGCGAGGCGCATCGCGCCGAAGCAACCTAGGGGCACATCACCTCTATTTCGGGTCAGTCCCCTGGGTTGCTTCGCTCTGCTCGCAATGACGCGGGTTAAAACAAGACCCCCTACGGCGCTGCGCGCCACTTCCCCCAGAGAGGGAAGATTAAAAGCACCAAGATCTTCCCCCTCTGGGGGAAGTACCGGCGAAGCCGGGGTAGGCGGATTTCTCTTACCCCTTCACCGCCCAGACCAGATATTCCACATTGCCATCGCCGCCGGTGATTGGGCTTTCGGTCCGTTCGCGCACCGTCCAGCCGATCTGACCCAACCAACGTTCAACGGCCTGAGCCGTGGCTTGGCGTGTGCCTTCATCGCGCACGATACCGCCCTTACCGACAAGGTCAGGCCCGGCCTCAAACTGAGGCTTGATCAGCGCGATCAGGTCGGCCCCCGGTTCAGCCAGATCAAGCGCAGCAGGCAAGACCTTGGCCAATCCGATGAAGCTGGCATCGCAAACGACCAAGGCTATGGGTTCAGCAATCAGTGAGCGGTCGAGGCTGCGCGCATCGGTCCGTTCTAAATTCACCACGCGCCCATCGCTCGCCAAGCGCGGATGGAGCTGACCTTGGCCGACATCGACCGCATAGACCAGCGCTGCGCCGCGCATCAGGCAGACCTCCGTAAAGCCGCCGGTGGAGGCACCAACATCAATCACCCGGCGGCCCGTGACCTCGATGGGCCAATGGTTGAGGGCGTGCTCGAGTTTCAAGGCCCCTCGGCCAACATAGGGGTGGGCCGCGATGGCCTCGATGGGGGCGTTGGGCTCGATCAATTCCGATGGCTTCTTTAGAGCCTGCCCATCGACCCGCACGCCGCCCGCCTCAATCGCAGCCCTGGCCTTGGCGCGGCTGTCAAAAAGGCCGCGTTCGACCAAAACCAGATCAGCACGAATTTTAGACATGGAGGATGGGGTTCTCGGACTTGAAAGCTGTTGTCTCGACGTTCACTCTAACATCAAGCGGGCCAATCACACGCGCTCACCAATGCGCCCGCACGGAGAAACGTCAAGATGAACGCTTTCACGCGTCGTGGCCTTCTGGCCGCCTCTGCGGCTGTCGCCGCCGCTGCTCAGGCTCCTATGGCCCTCGCTAAGGCCGCTGTGCCGAATGCAACGCCGCAGCCTGACGCCACCACCCTAGCCGACCTTATCCGGCGTAAAGAGGTGTCGCCTCTCGAAGTGGTCACCGACGCCATAGCCCGCGCCGAGGCCGCTCAGCCCAAGCTGAATTTCATGGTCAGCTCCCTGTTTGACCAGGCACTCGATCAGGCCCGATCCGGCCAGACGAGTGGCCCCTTCGCGGGCGTGCCATTCCTGATCAAGGATCTGAACGATTACAAGGGCGCGGCGACCCGCAATGGCTCGCGGGCCTTTTTTGACGCGCCCGTCGCAACGGCGAGCGAGCCCCATGTTGAGGCATTTACCCGCGCCGGTCTGATTGTCATCGGCAAGTCGGCCTCGCCCGAGCAGGGCTATTTGCCGACGACAGAGCCCGTCGCCTTTGGACCAACCCGCAATCCTTGGAACCTTGGCCATTCGAGCGGTGGCTCATCCGGCGGTGCCGCTGCGGCCGTCGCTGCGGGCATTGTTCCGGTTGCCCATGCGACCGACGGCGGCGGCTCGATTCGCATTCCATCGGCCAACTGCGGGCTCTTTGGCCTCAAGCCCTCGCGCGGACGGATGATCGGTGCGGAGAAACAGACCCACGCCTATGATCTGGGTGTCGCCCATGTGGTTTCGCGCTCAGTGCGTGACAGCGCTGCGGTTTTTGCCGCTACGGAATATGTTGGTGGAGGAGCACAATATAAACCCGTCGGGCTGATCACAGCGCCTTCCAAGCGCCGGCTTCGCATCGGTGTCTTGCTCGACACCGCCGGCGGCCTAAAGCCAGATGCCGAAGTTCAGGCGGGGCTAGAAGCCACGGTTAAGCTGCTGACCAGCCTCGGCCACCGGGTCACACCGACAAGGTGGCCCGTCGATGGGGCAAGCTTTACCCAAGATTTCCTTACCCTTTGGGCGACGGACGCCGCCAAGCAGGTTCAGATCGTCACGGCGTCTAAGGGCGCAAAGGCGGTGCCGGATATGCTCGAGCCCTTCACCATCGGCTTGGCTGAAATGGTCAGCAAATTGCCTGCTAGCGCCATTGGAGAGGCGATTGCCCGTCTCGAGGCCTCAGTTCCGACCTATGACAGCTGGTTCAAGTCGTTCGATCTGATCCTCAGTCCTGTATTGGCCAAGCCCGCCGTTGAGTTGGGCTATGTCGCGCCCACCTTGCCCTTTGCAGAGTTGGCAGCGCGTGTGACGCACTATGTCGGCTACACCCCCGTTCACAATGTCGCGGGGGCAGCGGCAATGAGTGTGCCACTCCATTGGACCAATGACGGCATCCCTGTGGGCATGCATTTCGCGGGCCGTGCAGGGGACGAGCGCAAGCTCTTCGAATTGGCCTTTGAACTCGAACAGGCCCAGCCCTGGGCGCAGCGCAAGCCATCGGTTTGGCTGGGCTAGGGTCCATCGCACCAAGAAAAAGGCCCATCCGCTGATGCAGATGGGCCTATTTTTTTTAGAGGATCGTCCCGTTCTTAGCCCTGAACAAAGACCTTCTTCAGTTCGTTCTTGAGGATCTTGCCATTGGCATTGCGGGGCAGGGTTTCGGGCCAGAAGACGACCTTGACCGGTACCTTGAAGGCGGCCAGACGCTCGGCGACAAAGGCGCGTAGCTCCTGCTCGGTGGCGTGGGCTCCGGCCTTGAGGGTCACGACAGCGGCAGGCTCTTCGCCCAGTTGCTTATGGTCGATCCCGACGAGTGCGGCATCCATGACGGCGGGATGCTCATAGAGGACGCTTTCAACCTCGACGCAGTAGATGTTCTCACCGCCCCGGATCAGCATGTCCTTGGCCCGGTCAACAATGTAGCAGAAGCCTTCCTCGTCGATCCGTGCCAGATCGCCCGTGCGCACCCAGCCATCAATGAAGGTCTGGGCGGTCGCTTCAGGCTTGTTCCAATAGAGCTTGGCGACGTTCGGGCCCTTGCCATAGAGCTCACCGACCTCTCCGGCAGGCAGTTCGCGTCCATCGGAACCGAGGATCTTCATCTCACAGACCGGCACGGCAGGACCGCAGCTATCGGGGCGGTTGGAATAGTCCTCGCCCTGATGGTGGGTGAAGGTCGCCGAGGTCTCGGTCATGCCCCAGCCATTACCGGGCAAGGACTTGGGGAAGGTTTCAACGATCTTACGGACCAATTCAGGTGCCGAAGGTGCGCCGCCGTAGGACACGCTTTCAAGGCTGGAGAGGTCATAGTTGGCGCGGGCAGGGTGCTCGATCAGCTGCCAAGCGATGGTGGGAACGCCGCCGCAGCCGGTCACCCGCTCGCGCTCGATCAGTTGCATGGCCAGTTCCGCCTCCCACTTGCGCATCAGGACCAGCTTGGCACCGGCAAAGAGCGAGGGCGACAGAACCGCAAAACAGCCCGTGGCGTGGAAGAAGGGCACGGAGAGCAGGGTGCATTTTTGAGGCGCACTCGGATCAGCCACCGGCGGGGTCTCACCCCGGCGCAGATAGGTGCGCGCGCCCGAAATGGCCGAGGCCATGATGTTGGAGACGATGTTGCGGTGGGTGCCGAGCGCGCCCTTGGGCTTGCCCGTCGTGCCTGAGGTATAGAAGATCGTCGCATCGTCTTCCGGCGTGATCTCGACCTCTGGGAGCGGCAGGTCAGGAAGGTCCTTCCAGCTATTGGTGCCACCGATCACATCTTCCAGCCGATGGACCATCGGATGGGCGCTCTCTTCGCTCTGACGCGAGACATAGATGCGCTGCAGGTCAGGGCAGTTGGGAAGGTGCTCGCGCAGACGCTCCATCCGCTCCGCATCGACGATCAAGATCTTAGAGCCAGAGTCAGTGAGGCCATATTCGAGCTCAGGTCCCGTCCACCACGCGTTCAGCGGCGTGACGATGGCGCCGGCAATGGTCGCGCCAAAGAAGGCCACGGGCCATTCGGGGAAGTTGCGCATGACGATCGCCACCCGATCCCCCTTGACCACACCATTGGCGACCAGGTCGTGGGCAAAGGTCAGGCAGGCGCGGGAAAAGGCCTCGAAGGTGGCGCGCTCGTCCTCATAGACCAAAAAATCCTTCTCGCCATGAGCGCGGCCCAGCAACATCACGTCGCGCAGGGTCGGGGGTGCATTTTTCCAGACCCGCATATTGACGCCGCGGATCACCATCTCCTCCATCTCGAAGGGCTGTCCCGGTGCGGTCAGCAGGGCGTGGGCTTCTGCGATCGACATGGCGGGCCAATGGGCGGCGGTGGCGTTGGTCATGGGGCGTCCTCGTTAGGATGTGACGCGTCTCGCAAACTTGCGCGTCTCGCAGCGGAGCAAACATAACCAGACAAGGGATGTAAACAGTTGTTTGGTGTTCGAACGCGATCCATGGGATTCAGTGACCCATCAGACAAAAAAAGGCTGCCGACCATGAGGTCCGCAGCCCGATTTTGACGGTTATGTCCAAATCCTATTGGACGACTTGATAACGCCCGTTTGCGTCAGCGCAGACCCGCACGAAGCGCTTTTGGACGCTTCCATCGGGCATATAGATCGGGCTTTCCGCGAGAGTGCACTGATCGGCGCTGGAGCGTTCAGCCACGGAGCGGCCATAGTCACGGTCATGGCCGTAGCCACGATGTCCATAATCCCTGCGGCTCTGATAGGGAGAATGGCTGCGATAGACCTGGGTGGAATAGACCTCGTAGCCAGCGTCGCTGTCATAGCCAGAATTGTAGGCTTGACGATCATAGGTCTTGCTTTGACTGCAGGCCGCTGAACTTTTGCCCGTATTGGCCCCCATAACCGCGCCGAGAACACCGCCAAGGACAGCCCCTTCGGTCTTGTTGTTCTTGCCCGCAATACCCGAGCCAACCGCCGCGCCTATGGCCGCACCCAGAAGACTTCCGCCAGTCGTGCGGTTCACGGTCGAGCGCTGGCAAGGGTCATAATAGTAGCCATTGGCATCGCGTGATTGAACCGACTGTGCAGAGGCGGTGCCAGCGGTCAGGGTGGTGATGGACAGGGCAGCAGCGGCAATGGCTAGGCTGGCTTTGGCGAACATCATGGTCGATCTCCTTGCGATGCCGGATGGGTCAAGGGAGCCATCCGTTGTTGTGCCCATATTGGATGACGCAATCTGAACGGTTCTTGAGCGGGTTGTTCATGTTCGTTCATCTTGGCCATTGGCCCGGAAAGCTCGCTTGACGGAGGAATTTAGGGCATAGGCTGGCCATGGCATCGGCCTCGCCACCGAGGGCGTGCCCAGACAGTTTCAAGAGTGACCGTGACCCGACCCCCTAAACCGAACCGTAACACCGCCCG
>JBEGOG010000065.1:0-7380 GCA_041182125.1 Pseudomonadota bacterium | reverse complement strand
GTTTGAGGCCATCCTCGATTTCGTCGGTGAGCGCAAATATGCCAGCACCATGATCCAGTGTGAGGTTGTAACCCATGAGGGCTATGACGTGCCGCCCGACGTGTTCCGCATCTTCTTTGCCACGGTCGCAGCGACCTTAAAGGCGTTGCTGGCCAAGGACTGGACCGCTGAAATGGATCAGGCCTGGACCAAGCTGCTGATCAGTATGAAACCAGTATGGCGAAGGCCAGATAGCGCACCCTCAAGATTTCGCTTGGGGCGCCTTTGGGGAAAGGGCGTAGAGACAATGAAAAGACCTGTTGGGAGACCGAACCATGAGTGCTGATCCTGGACAACCGACGATCGGTGATGTGCGCCCCGCCCACCGACTGGACGAGGCCGCTTTAGATCGCTGGCTGGCAGCCAATGTTGAGGGCTATCAGGGCCCTCTGTCGGTGCGCCAGTTTCAGGGCGGTGCCTCCAATCCGACCTATATGCTGACCGCAGGCGGCAAGCGTTATGTCATGCGCAAGAAGCCGCCGGGGCAGCTCTTGGCCAGCGCCCATCAGGTTGACCGTGAGTTCCGCGTCATGTCGGCTCTGGGCAAGGTCGGCTTTCCGGTGCCGACCATGCGGGCCCTTTGCGAAGATGACAGCGTCGCGGGCGCGACCTTCTATGTGATGGATTTCCTAGAGGGCCGCATCTTCCGCGATGCCCGCCTGCCAGGCATGACCCCCGCCGAGCGTTCCGCCATCTATGACGAGTTGGGCGCGGTGATGGTGCAACTCCACGCCATTGACCCCAACGCCATCGGCTTGGGCGACTATGGCCGTCCGGGAAACTATTTCGAGCGCCAGATCGGTCGCTGGATCAAGCAATATCGCGGTGCGGAGACCGAACGGATCGAGGCCATGGAGGCCCTGATCGAGGCCCTGCCAGCCTTGGTTCCTGCGGACGATACGGTGACCATCGCTCACGGTGACTATCGGTTAGAGAAGGTGATGTTCCATCCCACCGAGCCGCGCATCATCGCGGTTCTGGACTGGGAGCTGTCGACGCTGGGCCATCCGCTGGCCGATCTGGCCTATAACTGCATCCTCTGGCATTCGCGCTCAGAGAGCTGGGGCACGTTCGACGGCATTGATCTGGCCACCTCAGGCATTCCGTCGGAAGAGGACTATGTGGCCGCCTATTGCCGCAGGACGGGACGCGGCGCGATCCCAGAGTTCAACTTCTATCTGGCCTTCTCCCTGTTCAGGCTGGCCTCGATCTCGCAGGGCGTCTTCAAGCGTAATCTGGATGGCATCGGCACCTCTGACGCCCATGGCGACAATACTGGCGTGAAGGTTTTGGCGGATACGGCGCTGGCCGTTCTGAACCGTTAAGACGGAACGCATGACCGACAACTTTGATTATATTGTTGTCGGTGCAGGCTCAGCGGGCTGCGTGCTCGCCAATCGGCTATCGGCGGACCCGTCCAAGCGGGTTCTGGTGCTGGAGGCGGGGGGTAATGACGACTGGATCTGGTTCCATATCCCCGTCGGCTATCTTTTCTCAATCGGCAATCCCCGCGCCGACTGGATGTTCGAGACCCAGCCCATTGCCGGGCTGGATGGCCGCAAGCTGAACTATCCGCGCGGCAAGGTCATTGGCGGCAGCTCGGCGATCAATGCCATGATCTATATGCGCGGGCAGGCGGCCGACTATGACGGCTGGAAGGCGATGGGTCTGAGCGGCTGGGGCTGGGATGATGTCCTGCCCCTATTCATGGCGCAGGAAGACCATATTGATCCGCCCAGCGCCCTTCATCGCAGCGGCGGCGAGTGGCGGGTCGAGCATCCGCGTATGCGCTGGAAGGTCCTGGACGCCTTTGCCGAGGCGGCGGCGCAGGAGGGCATAGCCCCGGTTGCTGATTTCAACGGCGGCGATAATGAGGGCGCTGGCTATTTCCAAGTCAATCAGAAGACCGGTCGGCGCTGGAGTGCGGCGCGGGGCTTTCTAAAGCCTGTCCTGTACCGGCAAAATCTGAGGCTCGAAACGGGCGTGCGGGTCACGCGCGTCCTGATCGACCGAGGCCGCGCCGTGGGTGTGGCCTACACCAAGGGCGGGCAGGATTATGAGGCGCGGACTTCGGGTGAGGTGATACTGGCCGCCGGGGCCGTTGGGACGCCGCAGCTTTTAGAACTGTCCGGGCTGGGCGATGGCGCGCGCCTTCAGGCTCTGGGTATCGAGACCAAGGCGCATCTGCCGGGGGTAGGGGAGAACCTGCAAGACCATCTGCAGATCCGGCCCTACTATAAGGTCAGCGGCGTTCCCACCATGAACGCGCTCTATGCCTCCCTGTGGCGCAGGCCCCTGATGGCGCTTGAATATGCCCTGTTCCGGCGCGGGCCTATGTCGATGGCCCCGTCGCAGATGGGGGCCTTTGCCCGCTCGTCCGCCGATCAGGCGCGGGCCAATGTGCAGTTCCACGTCCAGCCCCTGTCGCTGGACCGGTTCGGTGAGCCGCTCCATCCTTTTGGTGCCATCACCATCAGTGTCTGCAATCTGCGTCCGACCAGTCGAGGATCGATCCATCTGGCCAGTGCGAGGGCGCAGGACGCGCCCCTGATCCAGCCCAACTATCTGTCCACGCCCGAAGATGAGCAGGTGGCCATCGACTCCTTGCGACTGGTGCGCAAGATTGTGGCCCAGTCCCCCTTGCAGCGTTATGCACCGCAAGAACATCGACCCGGCCTAGAGGCCCAGTCGGATGCGGACCTCCTAGCGGCCGCTCGGTCACTGGGCACGACCATATTCCACCCGGTTGGCACGGCCAAGATGGGGCTAAAGACGGACCCAATGGCCGTCGTGGATGAGCAACTTCGCGTCCACGGCGTCGCAGGACTGCGTATCGCCGATGCCTCGGTCATGCCGACCATCACCTCGGGCAACACAAACTCCCCGACCATGATGATCGCCGAAAAGGCCGCCCGGATGATCCTATCCGGCCTCTAGTTCCTCCAGCTGAGTTTTCAGCTGTTGATTTATATCAAATATAAAATTCTAAAATTATCATCTTGTCTGCGCGATATTAGCACACCCATCGCTATATCATTGACTTGTACGCTGCCTAATGTCGAAATCAGACCGACCTGAAGCGCCGTGTGAAATCGAATATTTTGGTTTTACTCAAATAAACCGGTGTGCAGGATCGTGGATAGGGGATTAATAGATGAAATATGTTATATCTACAGCAGTTTTGGCGACTATGATTTGTGTCGCAGGTCAATCTGTCGCACAAGACTTCACGCCTAAGACCACGGGCACCTTCATTGTCGCGGGTCGGGTGACGGACATTGCGCCGGATGCGTCTGGCGGCATCAATACCGCCGCGGGTGCCGCGACCGGTCTGCAGGTCGATGTTAAGGCCGATGTGATGCCGACCTTGGGCTTCACCTATTTCTTGAACGAGCATGTTGCGGTGGAAGCCATTCTTGGTACCACCAAGCATGTCATTAGCGCGGTTGGTCCAGGCGGGGCCTTGGCGGTTCATGATACCTGGGTGCTCCCCCCCGTTGTGACCCTGCAGTACCATTTCCATCCGAAGGCGCGGGTCAGTCCCTATGTCGGCGCTGGGCTGAACGCGATGGTGTTCTATGGTGGCAAAGATCGTAACGGATTCTCGGTCAAGGTCGATAACGGCATTGGCTATGCGTTGCAGGCCGGGACCGATGTGGCCCTGTCTGGGCCGTGGAGCTTGAATGCCGACGTTAAGAAGGTGTTCTTCAAGACGGATGCCAGCATCAATGGCGGCACTTTGAAATCCAAGGTGACGCTCGATCCGTGGGTTCTGTCCCTCGGCCTTGCCCGCCGGTTCTAAGTCTAGCATTACATGAAGAGGCGGCGGTCCGGGTTCACCGGTCGCCGCCTTAGGAGAACTTTTCAGCCCTTTGGCGGGTGCAGAATGGATCGCGAAGGCCCAAATCTGGTTTGGAGCGTGATCCCTTGGCACCTAACCGCTCAATGATGAAATGGGAAACTTCGCGCGATAACTTTGGATTGAGTGAGTGGAACCAATTTCAACCTGTGACACTTTAGTATTTAATAGTATTAAATAGCGAAACTGTTACGGTACCGATCCGGCATTCCAAAGATGCGACCAACATGGCCGAAGGTTTGGTCCACAGTGGCGTCAGGATTCGGTAGATGGTGCGCGAGCTCTTAGAGGATCCAGGGTTTGACGATGTCGCACGTGATGTCCAAAAATCTCAGGTCGCGCGTACGATCAGTGTCCTTCTAACCGCCGCACTTTCTATATTTAACCTCGGCCTTTGGCCTGCAATGGCGTGGCTGATATTCGCCATGTTGGCGCAGCTATTCACACATTTGGCCGCTAATGCCGTCTATAGCCCTAGCGGAATGTCGCGACCTCAGCGTGCCAAAATCGTGGCCGCAATGTTGTTTGAGACAATGAGTTGGACGCTGTTGGCGCTTGTCTATTGGCAACCCAGCAACCTCGCTTTCTGCGTCCTGTCTATCTGCGTTCTATCGGGCCAGTTGCTGCACGCGCAGGTCTTCGTAGCCAGAGGGCGCTTGACCTTGTTCGCCTGCGCGGTGCCCCCTTCGCTAGCCTTGATATTGATGCCGACCTTCCTCAGCGGGTTCCATGGCGGCGCGCAAATGACGGCCTTTTCCGCGACCAGCGTTGTGGTCTATTACGCTTGGGTATCCGCGAACGCTCATACTGCTGCGCGTTCGGCCTTGGAGGAGCAACGTAGCTTTGCTCAAGGCATAATCGAGGCCTTGGATTCCCGCATTGGGATCATCGATGAGCATGGCGACTTCATCCATACCAATCGTGTCTGGCGCGAGCGGATTCAGACGATCGAGCGGCGCACCAATGCACGGCTTGGCAACCACCTGTCCGAACATTGCGGACGGATACCGGGACGAAAAGGACAGCTTGTCGAGCGCCAATTGCAGGCCATGCTTGACGGGCGTGCTGACAATTTTTCCACCCTCTACCGGGCCAATGTGGAGGGACTGAGCCAGTGGTTCAGCCTGCGAGCCTACACCTTGAAGGATGCGGGCCAAGCCAAGGTGCTCGTCATCCAAGATAATGTCACCGACATCAAAGCCTCTGAGTCCAAACTGCGGCAGACCAATCGCGTTCTGCGTCGCGCGCGGTTGGAGGCGGATATGGCCAATCGGGCGAAGTCGCGTTTTCTGGCGACTATGGGCCACGAAATCCGAACCCCGCTCAATGGCATTGTTGCGATTGCAGACGTGCTGTCGCGCTCCAAGCTTGGCGAGTCCGACCGAGACCTGATCGACACGATTGCATCATCCGCCGATACCCTATCCGGGCTGCTGGTCGATATGCTCGACGTGGCGCGGATCGAAGCGGGCAGGGTCAGTCTGGAGCGAGCACCGTTCCAATTGGGCGACGCTTTGCGATCCGTTATTGCCCTGAGCAACATCATCGCCAGCGAAAAGAACCTCGCCTTGAACAGTCACCTCGACCCGACGATTGAGGTTTGGGTCATGGGAGATTTAACCCGGTTTAAGCAGGTCGCGACGAACCTGATTTCCAACGCGGTGAAGTTTACCGACCAGGGCAGTGTCACCATTTCAGCGAAACGCAACGAGGCTGGTGCCTTTGAAATTGCTGTTTCAGATACAGGCATTGGCTTTGATCCCACCCAAATAGAGCGCCTGTTTAATCCGTTTGAACAGGCCGACGATTCGGTGTCGCGCCGGTTCGGCGGCACGGGATTGGGCTTGGCCATCGTCAAGCAACTGATCCTTATGATGGGCGGAAAGATTGACTGCGACAGCGCGCCCGACTGCGGCTCGGTTTTCAAAATCCTCTTGCCAATGGCGATCACCGACGCACCGCTTGAGACCGTGGATCCCAGTCTTGAAGACTATATCGAGTCTGCACCCTTGGTCATTTTGGTCGTTGACGATCATCCCGTGAACCGCAAGGTCGTCGGATTGATCCTCAACCAGTTGAACATCCAGCTGGTCATGGCCGAGAATGGCGAAGAGGCTGTCCAAGCCTTCTATAAGCAGCGTTATGATGCTGTACTGATGGATATGCAGATGCCGGTGATGGACGGGTTGGAGGCGACTCGAGCCATCCGCGAGATCGAGCGCAAGGCGGGGCAGGAACATACGCCGGTTATCATGTTTAGTGCCAATGCCCTCACCGAGCACATTGAACAGAGCCTCGCATGCGGGGCGGATATGCATCTGGCCAAGCCGATCACCGCCAAGGGACTTCTTGGGGCGTTGGCCAGTGTGCTTCACAAAGAGCCCGCCCTTACGACCCGTCCCTGATTTCGGACTGACAAGAGCGGCGAACTGTTTAACATCGCTCCTGGTGCGCCCGATCGCGGCGTAAACGGATCTAGGAGTGCGCTATGAAAGCCGCCGTCTATTACGAAAATGGGTCTCCCGACGTACTGAAATATGAGGATGTGCCCGATCCGGTTTGCCATCCTAAGGGCGTGGTCATTCGGGTCTTGGCGGTCAGTATTGAAGGCGGTGACACGCTCAATCGCTGGCGCGGTCCTTTGGTCACCCATCCTCATATTGTTGGCTATCAGGCCTCGGGCGAGATCGTTGCCATCGGGTCAGAGGTCAGCCATCTAAAGCTCGGCCAGATCGTTGCCACCTGCGACGGCTTTGGCAGCCACGCCGAACTGCGCCCTGTTCCCGCCCGTAACTGTTGGCCCGTGCCTGAGGGCTTTGATCCGCGCTTGGCGGCAGTCATTCCTGTGGCGTTCGGCACCGCGCATGACTGCCTGTTCGAGTTTGGACGGCTGAAGGCGGGCGAGACGGTGTTGGTTCAGGCGGGCGCGAGCGGTGTTGGCCTAGCGGCCATCCAACTGGCCAAACGGGCAGGGGCGACCGTTCTGGCCACGGCCTCAAGCGACGAGCGGTTGGAGCGGCTCAAGGCCTACGGCCTTGATCACGGCATCAACTATTCGGTCCAGTCTGTGCCCGAAGCGGTGATGAAATTCACCGACAAGAAGGGTGTCAATCTGGTGGTCGACAGCGTCGGCGGCCCGACCTTGCAAGGCTCGATCCAGTCGCTGGCCTATCGCGGCCGTGTCTCGATGGTCGGTCAGGCGGGCCGTGAGCCTATGGTCGTCGATGTTGGCAGCCTGATGGGCGGCAATCGCTCGCTCAGTGGCGTGTTCTTGGGCGCTGAGATCATGACCGACCGGGCCCATGACATGATCCAAGGCCTGATCGATGATGCGGCTAAGGGCGCGTTCCAAGTGGTCATCGACCGGGAGTTCAGACTCTCTGACGCCGCCGCGGCCCATGCCTATATCGAGAGCCGCCAAGCCGTGGGTCGGGTTCTTCTGATCCCTTAATGGGTGGGACTGCATCCCCCTCACCCAACCC
>JBEGOG010000064.1:0-7563 GCA_041182125.1 Pseudomonadota bacterium | reverse complement strand
CCATAGACGCTCAGATCAATCAGGCTTCCTGCGCCCAGATCAACGATCAGGGGCAGACCATGCTCATGGGCGACATCGGCCATATCGGCTTCAGACACTGCCGAAGTGAAGCCTTGGATGACATAGTTGCTGGCATGAACCTTCATCAGGGCCGCCGTAGAGGGTCCAATCGCATTGGCGTAGTCGGACCGATGGGTGCGGTTGGTGGTACCCACCTCAACAAGGCGCACATTGGCGCTGCGCATCACGTCGGGAATGCGAAAGGCACCGCCGATCTCGATCAATTCGCCGCCGCCGATCTCGATCAATTCGCCGCGCGAGACGATAACTTGCCGCTTCTGAGCCACACCGGCCAAGGTGAGCAAAACCGCCGCCGCGTTATTATTGACCACGGTTGCGGCTTCCGCGCCGGTCAATTCGGTCAGCAAGGCGTCTACCAGACTATCGCGCTCGCCCCGCTGTCCGGTCTGAAGGTCAAATTCGAGGTTACAGGCCTCGCCCATGGCCATGGTCGCATGATCAATAGCACTCTGAGATAGACGCGCGCGGCCAAGGTTCGTGTGCAAAACCGTGCCCGTGAGGTTGAACAGGCGGCGCAGGGATGGCGTGGTGCGCCCAATCAACCAGCGTCGCACAGCGTCGCAAATTTGAGGTTCCGAAAAGGACTGGTCGCCCTGGGCATCCCTGTTCTCTCGATGCGCCGCCAAGACTGCGCGGACAGCATCCATCACCGCGATACGCCCGTAAGTCTCCATCAGAGTGGTGATCATCACGAACTGAGAAATGCGGTCTACCGAGGGATAGGGACTGTTGGATGGCTTGGACATACGACTTTGAACGAAACGGCTGGCGAAATGGCCATCACACACTGACGCAGGACGTCCAAAGAGGCACCATAATAATAACGGCCGAGAGACGAACGCCCCTGGACGCGCAACCCACGGGCCGATTGAGCGACGTATATGAGCGATTATCCTCGCAACCTTGCTGGGCCACCCTTAACGGTCCACTCTTGGGCTTAAATCTGCCGCCGCGCCAAGTCGTGACGTCAAAGAGAGGTTCTTCAGATCGATCATGACACCCCAGAAGACATCCTCATCAACCCAACGACGAGCGCCTGATCCAGTCGATCTGGTCGATGTGAACGCACGTCTGGCCAGCGCGCCCCATACCAAACTCTCAAATGGCCCAATAACAGCCACGGTCCTGCTTCCTGACGCTCGGACAGGGTTTTACCGGGGGACGCGATTTGATTGGTCCGGCCATATTTCGAGGCTGAGCGTCCATGGACAACCGATCTATGGCAATTGGTTCGACTATATCGCGCCGAATGTTCATGATTTTGTGTGTTTTAACGGAAAGATCGTCTCGGGGCCCAATACCGCCGTCCTTGGGCCGGTTGATGCCTATGACGCCAGTGGCCCCCAAAGCTGGTCCGATGCGGCACCTGGTGAGCCATTCCTGAAGATCGGGGTTGGCCTTCTCAGAAAGCCGGAAGACGGCACCGCCTATAGCAGCTACAAGACCTATGAGATTATCGACAGCGGTCAGTGGGTCACCCATTGCGCCAAGGACCAGGTCACGTTCGAACAGGTGGTTCGGTCCAAGGACGGCCTCTATGGCTACGTCTATAAGAAGACCTTGCGCCTCGTTCCCGGAAAGCCCGAACTGCTGATCGCTTACAGTCTAAAGAACACGGGCAGCAAGGCGCTCAAGACCACCAGTTTCAACCACAATTTCTTCACACTCGCCGGTGACCCGACAGCGGATGGTCTGGCGTTAACAACCCATTTTCCGATCATCAGTGAGCCCACCTTAAGAGACACGGTCGAAGTGACCGAACGTCGATTGACCTATGGGCGTAGGCTCGATCCCGAAGAGGTTCTATCAACCCCCATCACAGGCTTCGAGACCACGCCATCGAACTATGACTTGACCCTTTCGAACCGCCTCGGGGTCGGTTACAGGGTTCAGAGTGATCGTCCCCTCAGCGCCCTAACCCTTTGGTCTATCAAACCAACCGTCGCCGTCGAGCCGTTCATCACGCTGGACATTCCCCCAGGCGCGACCGAAACCTGGTCCCTCCACTATCGCTATATGGCTGGGCAATAGGTTGGGTGGGGTGATTAGACCGAGACCGAGAGGCTGACGCAGGCTCACACACCCTCAAGCCACCGATGGCAGAAACCGGTTTGCCCTAAGAGAACATAACCAATGCGATGGGCAGGGCGGCACCAAGGGCGGCCAGTATCGCCGATAACTTTCGAAGCCGCCCTTGGGTCAGGCCAATCCACAGCCCGAGAAGTGACGCGAAGGTCAACCCCAGTGCGGCCGCCCCAAAAAAGACCTTTGTTGCCAAGCTCGGGGCTTTTTTGGCTTTCGGTTTTGCGGGCGCTTCAGCCTTGGCAAGGCTCGATTCGGCCACTTTGGGTGCGTCGGACACCGCCGCCTTTGCGGGCTCGGGCCTGCGGGGCTTGAGCGCGTAGCGCATGTGAATGTGGACTTGGCTAAGCTTTTCAACAACGGCTGGAGGGGTGTAGCCATCTTCCTGACCCTCGTGCAGGCCAAACACTTGAATCCCTCCGGTGAGGGCAAAAAATAGAATGGTCGGCGCAAAAAACACCGCCAGATAGGTGTGTAGGTCGCGTAATAGCCTCGGCGTGATAAGCCCGCGGACCTTGCTCGCGGGTTGAATTTTTGAAAGGTTCACTTAAATCTCCATCAAGAAAAACAGATTGCAACCCGTTAAAACGCTAAATATGTCTTTGCGTGTGTTTTAGTTATAATTCTAGTTTGAGTTGATTTCGGGCTGCCGAAGGGGGCGTCGGCCTCCTTGCCGTCCCTAATGTCATTATTCAAACGATTGGCATTGATGAATTCGTCGCGAGAACTGGCATCTTTCACCTTAGTGCACACTCGCTGGCCTTACATCCCTTCAGGGTTGATGACGAATATCTGATGAGGACAATCAGCAATTGGTCAGCAGCGATTTTCCTAATGGATTGGATTGTACGAACCGCTAGATATGGTGCCCGTAGATTTAATCATCCATGTGCGCTTTATGCTTCGCTTGTGAGGTCTCTATGAAATTCACTGCCCTCGACTTTGCGGCCCCAATCCTTGGCGCGCTCGCCCTTGCAACCCTCTGTGCGCCATCGGCGCTGGCGCAAGAACGCGCGCTGCCTGAGGGACCGGTCAAGGCCCTTTTGATTGAGGCCTGCACACAGTGTCATGCCGAAGGACTCATTACCGCCCAGACGCGCACCTCTGAGGAATGGACGGACATTATGAGCCGCATGGTCGACATGGGGGCCCCGGTCACTGAGCGCCAGCGGGCAGACATCCTTACCTACCTAAAGACCCATCTGAACAAGTCAGGGGACGCGACGGCGAAACTGCCCGCCGCCGCGTCCAATAGGACCGCCCAAACCCATCGTTAAGACCCGCTAGCGCGGCTTAAAGCGACGCCAAGGCCTGATCAAGGTCGGCAATAATGTCGTCAATATGCTCTAGGCCAACCGACAGGCGCACCACATCGGGGCCTGCGCCTGCTGAGATCTGACCCGCAGTGTCGAGCTGTCGATGGGTCGTCGACGACGGGTGAATGATCAGGCTGCGCGTATCGCCAATATTGGCCAGGTGCGAGAAAAGCTTCACCGCCCCGACCAGCTTTATGCCGGCCTCATAGCCCCCCTTGAGGCCAAAGGTGAAGACCGCGCCCGCACCCTTTGGCGCATAGGTCTGACCAAGCGCGTAATAGCGATCCTCGGGCAGACCAGCATAGGACACCCAAGCTACCTTGGGCTGGGCCTTGAGCCACTGAGCGACGGCCACGGTATTTTGGCAATGGCGCTCCATACGCAGCGGCAAGGTCTCGATACCGGTCAAGATCATGAAGGCGTTAAAAGGCGAGATCGCGGGGCCAAGGTCTCGCAGGCCAAGGGCGCGGCAGGCCAGAATGAAGGCCACAGGACCAAAGGCGTCGGTGAAGACCTTGCCATGATAGCTGGGGTTTGGCGCAGACAGATAGCCGTACTTGTCAGAAGCCGCCCAATTGAAATTGCCGCTATCGACAATGATGCCGCCCATCGAGTTGCCATGGCCACCCAGGAACTTGGTCAAGGAGTGGACGACAATATCGGCCCCGTGCTTGATCGGCTGACACAGGAACGGGCTGGCGAGCGTGTTGTCGACCACGAGAGGCACGCCTGCGGCATGAGCAACCTTCGCAATGGCGGCAATATCGGTCACGACCCCGCCGGGATTGGCGATGGACTCTATGAAGACCGCGCGGGTCTTATCGTTGATGGCCTTGGCATAGTCCGCCGCATCGTCGCTATCGACGAAGGTGACGTCCCAGCCCATCTTTTTGAAGCTCTGCGAGAACTGATTGATCGAGCCGCCATAGAGCTTACGTGAGGCCACCAGATTGCAGCCTGGCTCCATCAGGGTGTGAAAGACCAAGAACTGCGCCGCATGACCGCTGGCGACGGCAAGGGCGGCCATGCCGCCCTCCATGGCCGCAACCCGGGCCTCAAGCACAGCCGTCGTCGGATTGCCAAGGCGCGTATAGATATTGCCGCCCGCCTCGAGGTTAAACAGAGCCGCTGCGTGCTCGCTATCGTCAAAGACAAACGAGGCCGTCTGATAGATCGGCGTGATCCGAGCCTTGGTCACCGGATCGGGAGCCGCACCCGCGTGAATGGCCAAGGTTTCGGGCCGCATCGTGGTTTCGTCAGTCATGAAGTGGCTCTCTCAAAAGGAGGTATGACGCGCGCGCAATCGCCGCCGTCAGGACATCATCAATTACAATCCTATGGCCTCTTGTTTTGCAAGTCGGACGGCTCAGGTTCCCCCTGAAGGGAAAATCGTATCCCTGACGTAGCGTAGGGCCTCGCCAAGTTCGAACCTACCGTTATGATCATCTTCAAAGTTAAAATTCGGGTGGAGCTGTCACATGCATTTTGAATTGGCCGAAGAGCATCGGATGCTTCAGGACCTGGTGCAAAAGTTCGTCAGGGACGAGCTTATACCGCTTGAAGGGGCCGTTCTGGCCCGTGAAGCCTCAGGTCAAGATGCGGCCTTAACGCCCCTAGAGCGCGCCCGGCTGGACAAGATCTCCAAAGATCTCGGCCTTTGGAGCCTCGATGCCCCCGAAAGCGAAGGCGGCATGGGCATGCCCTATGTGGCGCTGGTCGGGGTCAATGAGGCTTTGGGCAGCACCATCGCGACCTACACGCTGCCGCCAGACTCGCCGAACCTTCAGATGCTGGCCGCGACCGTCAATGATCAGCAGCGCGAGGCCTATCTGGCACCCTACGCGCGGGGTGAAACCATCTCGGCCATCGGCATTTCTGAACCCGGCGCGGGCGCGGACCCGGCGGGGATGAAGACCAAGGCGGTGCGTGACGGCGATGACTGGATCATCAATGGGCGCAAGATCTGGATCACGCGCGCGGCTGAGGCCGACTTCACTATTCTGATGGCCACGACCAACACCGAAGGCAATGCCAAGGCGGGCATGACCGCCTTTCTGGTCGACCGTGACAATCCCGGCTTCAAGGTCGTGCGCCGCATCCCGATGCTGGCCGGAGAAGTGACCTATGAGGTCCTGCTGGAGGACTGCCGCGTCCCGGGTTGGAAGCTACTTGGCGCTGAAGGCCAAGGCTTTGGCCCTATGCAGATTCGCCTCGGCACCCGCCGCATGGAAATGGCCGCCTGGTGCATCGGCGCGGCCCAGCGCGCACTCGACATGATGCGCGACTATGCCCCCCAGCGCCGCACTTTCGGTAGCCGTCTTTCAGAGCGCCAGTCGATCCAATGGTGGGTTGCTGATGGTGCCACTAAGATCCATGCCTGCCGCCTGATGGCCTATCACTGCGCGTGGAAGCTCGATCAGGGCATGGATGTTCGTACGGAAATCTCGATGCTGAAGGTCTATGCCACCGAAATGGCGCAAGGCGTTATCGACAATGCCATGCAGTGTTTTGGAGCCATGGGCATGACCAAGGAAATGCCGCTGCACATGCTGGCCGGACGTGTCCGCAATATGCGCATCTATGACGGTCCCTCCGAGGTCCACCGTATGGTCGTGGCCCGCAATCTGATGGACACGCGCCCATGAGCAGCCCCACCGGTATCCTCGCCTTTGGGGCCTATATTCCCCAGCGCCGCCTACAACGATCAGCGATCTATGCGGCCAATGCTTGGTTCGCGCCCGGTCTAAAGGGCCAAAGCAAGGGCGAGCGGGCCATCGCCTGCTGGGACGAGGACACCGTGACCATGGCCGTCGAGGCCTCGCGCGACTGTCTGACGGGTCTGGAGCGGAGCGCCATTGCGGGGATAACCCTGGCCTCCACCACCCTGCCCTATGCGGATCGTCTCAATTCTGGCCTCGTCAAAGAGGCCCTGTGCCTTGAAAACACCCTGACGGCCAACGACCAGACCGGCAGCCTGCGCGCAGGTACCTCGGCGCTCATCCAAGCCCTCAATGGGACGGCGGCGCAGCTGGTGGTCGCCGCTGACCTTCGCAAAGCCCGGCCCGCCTCAGAAGGCGAACTGGTCCAAGGCGATGCCGCCGCCGCTATCCTCGTGGGTCAGGCCGGTCAAGGACTGGGCGAGGTTGCAGCGACCTTCCTCGGGTCTCACAGCATCACCATCGATTTTGTCGATCACTTCCGCTCCACCAGCGCAGACTTCGACTATGGCTGGGAAAGCCGCTGGATCAGGGACGAGGGTCACACCAAGATCCTTGGCGGGGCGTTGAAAGAGGCTCTGGCCAAGCTCGGCGTCACCGGGGCCGACATCGACCATGCAGTGATCCCGATTGCCGTGCGCGGCGTGCCCGAAAGCCTCGCCAAAGCCTGCGGCATCAAGCCCGAAGCGGTACGCGACAGCCTTTCAGCCGTCGTGGGCGATAGTGGTGCAGCCGACCCGCTCCTGATGCTCGCCGCGGCGCTCGAAGCGGCCAAGCCGGGTGACAAGATCCTGCTGGCAGGCTTTGGCCAGGGTGCCGACGTGCTGCTGTTCCAAGCCACCGACGCCGTGGACCGCGCGCCCGAACAACTCGGCGTGGCCGGACATCTGGCCCGCGCCCGCAAGGACACCAACTATACCCGCTTCCTGTTCCATCGCGGCCTGCTGGACATGGAAAAGGGCATGCGCGCCGAAATGGACGAAAAACAGCCCGGCACCTCGCTCTATCGCCACCGCAAGGGCGTGATGGGTCTCGTCGGCGGGCGCTGCACCAAGACCGGCACGGTCCAGTTCCCCAAGACCGAGATCGGCGTCAATGCCAATGACCGCTCGCAAGGCACCCAAGAGGACTATCCTCTGGCCGACAAGATCGCCAAGATCGTCACCTATACGGCCGACAGCCTCAGCTTCTCACCCGATCCTCCGGTCTATTACGGGGCTATCGACTTTGAAGGTGGCGGCCGTCTGGTGGCGGAATTTGCTGACTGCAGCGCCGAAGATGTCGAGGTTGGCCGCGAAATGCGCATGGTCTTCCGCATCAAGGCCGTGGACCATGCGCGAGATTTCACAAAATACTTCTGGAAAGCC
>JBEGOG010000063.1:0-7772 GCA_041182125.1 Pseudomonadota bacterium | reverse complement strand
TTCATGGAGCCTCGGCCGTCGCCATTGCCGGTGGCATAGCCCCGCGCATGACGCCCTTCTTAAACACCGCAGCGGTTCGCTCGCGATTCGAGGCCAAGGGCCGGTCGCAGCACCTGCTTACGACCTTGCCCATCGCGCTGATCCGTCACCCACAGCCGGGACTGTTGGGCGCGGCCAATCTGTTATTGCCCGCCAATCCCAAAGGAAAGTCGCCCTCATGACCATCGACATTCAAGCCCTGTTCCGCAAAGCGCGGATCATGCCGGTGGTGACGATTGAGAGGGCCGATCAGGCCATCCCCTTGGCCCATGCGCTGCTGGAGGGTGGCTTGACCGCCATCGAGGTGACCTTGCGGACCCCCGCCGGATTGCCCGGGATTGAGGCCATTGCCCGCCAGGTGCCGCAGATGGCCGTCGGTGCCGGAACGGTTCTGTCACCGGCGGATCTGAGCGCGGTGGCTGAGGGCCGGAACGGTTCTGTCACCGGCGGATCTGAGCGCAGTGGCTGAGGCGGGCGCAAGTTTCGCCCTTTCGCCGGGATCAACGCCGGACCTGCTGATCGCCGCCAAGACCTCGCCCATTCCCTTTGTGCCCGGTGTGGCCACGGCGTCGGAAGTGATGGCAGTTTTGGCCGCTGGGATGACGACGATGAAGCTCTTTCCCGCGTCGATTGTTGGCGGTGTACCCATGCTTCGCGCACTGGCCGGGCCGCTCGGTGAGGCCATGTTCTGTCCAACGGGCGGGGTCAGTTTGGACAATGCCGCAGCCTATCTGGCCGAGCCGAATGTGCTCTGTGTTGGCGGCACTTGGATTGCACCGCTGGACCTGATCCGTGCGGGAAACTGGGGCGAAATCACCGCCCGCGCTGCTGCCGCTGTTGCTGCCTTTCCGGGGTGAATGCCATGAATGCCATCTTTACCGACGACTATGCCGAACTGGTCGATCTGCTGATCGAGGCGAGGCTGGCTGCGGGCCTAACCCAGCGTGCTCTGGCCCGCCGCATTGGCAAGGTCCAGTCCCATATCTGCGCCATCGAACAACGCCAACGGCGGGTGGAACTGCTCGAGTTCTACATCATCGCCCGCGCGCTCGATCTGGATCCGGTCGATCTGTTTCGCCAAGCTGCCGAGCGGTTTGATGGTTTGCGGTCCACCGCCTTTGCCTCTCTAGCCACACCCCAATCTGCGCGTCTTTCCGCCTGAGGGCCCATGGCCAGCGGCGTCAAAATCTGAAACAGTACCCCTCTAAGCCCGCCATCCAAGACGGGTACCCACGGAGGATGCTGATGGCGCGCGTACCCTATTTTGATCGCTCAAAGCTTGAGGGCCGCGCCAAGGCGGCGATGGACAAGCTGCCGCCGCTGAACCTCTTTGCCATGCTGGCCCATAGCGGCGATCTGGTCGATGGCGTGACCAAGCTGGGCAATCAGATTCTCTCCCATACCCAACTGGACCCATGGCTGCGCGAGATCGTGATCCTGCGGGTTGGGGTCATCACCGGATCGACCTACGAGGTCTATCAGCACCGCCGCATCGCTCAGGCCTTCAAGATCGCCGATGAGCGGATCGATGCGGTGGTCGCCGGCGACATGGCCGCCTTGACGCCGCTGGAGCAGGCGGTCTGCGCCATGGTCGAGACCGTGCTGGCGCTGGGTCGGCCAAGCGACGAACAGTTCAATCAGATGATGGAGCTCATCGGCCTTCGGCCGCTCCAAGAGCTGGTGCTCACCTGCGGCTACTATTTCATGATCTCACGCTTTCTCGTCACCTTTGATGTCGACATTGAAAGCCAAGAGCAGATGGGCGGGGATCGCCCGCCCCTGATCTTGCCAGGCATGGATAAGGCCCTTTAGGCCATGAAGACGGGACGGGCCGAGAGCGGCGCGTCTCATGAAAGACCCATCGGCGTGCGCCGAACCCTCGAATGGAACCTAAGATGATGTTTCGTAAGACCTTGATGAGCATGGTGGCCATGGCCACTCTCGCCGCTGTTCCAGCCCATGCGGGCGATCCGGCCTCTGCGGCCACCAAGGCAGCTCAGAGCGCGCTGGCCAAGACCTTGCCCTTTGCGGATCGTCAGGATTTTGACTTTGCCTCACGCGGCTATCTCGGCACGCGCACCGACCCGATCATCAAGCGCGCCGATGGCGGCGTGGTCTGGGACCTGAACGCCTACAATTTCGTCAAGGGGGATGCCCCCGATACGGTCAATCCGAGCCTTTGGCGTCACGATCAGGTGCTGGCCAAGTCGGGCCTGTTTCAAGTCTCCGACACGATCTGGCAGGTGCGCGGCTTCGACATTTCCAATGTCACCTTCATCAAGGGCAAGACCGGCTGGATCGTGGTTGACCCCCTGACCAGCGCCGAGGTGGCCAAGGCGGCGCTCGAACTGGTCAATGAGAAGCTCGGCGTCCGTCCCATCGTGGCCATGATCTATACCCACAGCCACGGCGACCATTTCGGCGGCGTGAAGGGGATGATCGACCAGAAGGACGTCGATGACGGCAAGGTCCAAGTCATCGCCCCTCAAGGCTTTATGGAGCATGCAGTTTCGGAAAATATCATTGCCGGAACCGCGATGAACCGCCGCGCGACCTATCAGTTCGGTCATTTTCTTGCCCCCGGCCCCGAGGGGCAGATGGGCAGTGGCATTGGCTTGGCGGTCTCTAAGGGTACGGTCACCCTGATCGCGCCGACAGTCTCGATCACCAAGACCGGCGAAGAGATGGTCCTTGATGGGGTGCGGGTCCAGTTCCAGATCACGCCGGGCACCGAAGCCCCTTCTGAGATGAATTTCTTCCTGCCCGATCTGAAAATTCTCGCCATGGCCGAGAATGCCAATGTGACCATGCACAATGTCCTGACCCCGCGCGGGGCCTTGGTGCGCGATGCAAAGGCTTGGGCTGATTATCTGACAGAGTCGGTGCGGCTCTATGGGGCCAATACCGACATCATGTTGACCAGCCACGGCTGGCCTCGCTTCGGTAAGGCCGAGGTCAACGGCTTCTTGGAAAACCACCGCGACGCCTACAAGTTCCTGCACGATCAGTCGGTGCGGCTGATGAACCAAGGCCTGACCGGCGAAGAGATCGCGGCCAAGGTCGTCCTGCCTAAGGCACTGAACGATAGCTGGTACAATAAGGGCTATTACGGAACCATGAGGTTCAACAGCCGCGCGGTCTATCAGCGCTATATGGGCTGGTATGATGGTAATCCAGTTCACCTAGCCGATCTGCCCCCCGCCGAAGAGGGCAAACGCTATGTCGCGGCGATGGGCGGAGCCGACAAGGTGATGGCCTTGGCCAAGCTGTCGATCGACAAGGGTGACTATAGCTGGGCGGCAACCTTGCTGAACAATGTGGTGATGGGCGATAGCGCGAATGTCGCTGCCCGCGAGATGCTGGCCAGCGCCTATGATCAGTTGGGCTATCAGCAGGAAAGCTCGCTGGGTCGCAACATGTACCTGATGGGCGCGACCGAGCTGCGTAAGGGCGTGCAAAAGGCGTCCAGCCTGCCGATGTCCAGCGATATGGTGGCCAATTTACCGACCGCGATGCTGTTCGATCTGTTGTCCGTGCGGCTCGATGCGGCCAAGGCCGAGGGCGTCAACCTCAAGCTGGCCATGGTGTTCCCGGACCGCAATGAGAGCATCTATATCCGCGTGCGCAATGGCGTTCTGATCGCCGAGCCGGGTCCGGCACCGGGACCGGTCGATGCGACCTTGACCGTAGCTCGCCCCTTGTTCTTGCAAAGCATCCTGATGGGCACGTCGCTGGCCTCTGCGGTGATGACCGGCAAGGCCAAGATCGACGGCGATATGCGGGCCTTTGGTAAGTTAACCGAGCTGTTCGACAAGGGCGGCGGAGACTTCCCCATCGTCACGCGGCCTTGAAACTATCTAATTCCATAGACAGGGGCTGGCCAAAGGCGGAAGGGTTTTGGCTGGTCCCGACTGGAAGGCACGCCCTTGCAAATTCCAAAGCCTCTCTCGCCTAGGACACCCCGCAAGGCCTCGTTTCTGAGTAATCTCGGTCCGGGCCTGATCACCGGGGCGGCGGATGTCGACCCGGGCGGTATCTCGACCCATTCGCAGGCTGGGGCGGTCTTTGGTCTCAATATGCTCTGGACCATCGTCGCGACCTTTCCCCTGATGGCGGCGATCCAGTCGGTCAGTGCTCGGATCGGGCGGGTCACGGGTCAGGGCTTGGCCAGCAATATCAAACAGACCTTTCCGCCGGTGGTGCTGAATGTTCTGGTCGGTTTGCTGTTCTTCACCAACACCTTGAACATCGCCGCCGATATTGCCGCCATGGGGCAGGCCTCGGCCCTCGTGCTGGGGTTTGGCGAGCATGGCTTTGCCCTGATGTTTGGGGTCCTGTCGCTGCTGTTGCAGGTCTTGATGCCCTACCATCGCTATGTGCGGGTGCTGAAGTGGCTGACGCTCTCGCTCTTTTCCTATGTTGCGGTGGTGATGACGGTGCAGGTGCCGTGGCTGGAGGTCGCTGCCCGTACGGTCTGGCCGCACCTCGAATGGAACCGAGACACCCTGATCATGGTGGTGGCGGTCTTTGGCACGACCATCAGCCCCTACATGTTTTTTTGGCAAAGTTCGCAGGAGGTCGAGGATCTCGATGCGGCCCCGCTGGATCACGATTTGCGTAGCCATCCTGAAGAGGCCCCGGCCCAGCTTCGCCGGATTGGTCTGGATACCTATGTCGGCATGGCCTTTTCCAACCTGATCAGTATGGCGATCATCTTGGCCGCAGCCGTCGCCTTGCATGACCAAGGCATCGACAAGATCGAGACGGCGGCTCAAGCGGCCATGGCCTTGCGCCCCATTGCGGGGGAGGGAGCCTTTTTGCTGTTTAGTCTGGGCATTATCGGGACCGGCCTGTTGGCTGTGCCAGTGCTGGCCGGATCAGCCGCCTATGCCATTGCCGAGGCGCGCGGCTGGCCCGAGGGGCTAGAGCGTAAGGCCTATGAAGCGCGCGGGTTCTACGGCGTGATCGCGGCGGCCATGATCTTGGGTGTGGCGCTCGGCTTCAGTCCCATCGACCCGATCAAGGCCCTCTATTGGAGCGCGGTGGTCAACGGCGTCATCTCGGTCCCGATCATGGCAGCGATGATGGTGGTCGCCACCAGCCGCCGACGGATGGGGGATTTTGTTGCGACGCCGGGACAAAGAGTCTTTGGCTGGGCCGCCACCGGGATCATGGCCATCGCCGTCACCGCCATGTTCTTGGTCATGTAGGCTTGCCTAACGCCCCTGACCCAGCAATCGTGCGGGCCAGATCAAATCGGGGCGGATGATGACAACGGCAGAGACGATGACGGACGGGGCGAGCAAGACCCCTTGGTACAGCCATCTCTATTTTCAGGTCCTGATCGCGATTACGGCTGGAGCCCTGATTGGTCACTTCAACCCGACCTTGGGCGAGTCGCTCAAGCCGCTGGGGGATGCCTTCATCAAGCTCGTCAAGATGGTCATCGGGCCGGTGATCTTTCTGACCATCGTCACCGGTATTGCCGGGATGAGCGATCTGAAGACCTTTGGCCGGGCCACGGCCAAGGCCTTCGCCTATTTCCTGACCTTCTCGACCCTAGCGCTGATCATCGGCCTGATCGTGGCCCATGTCGTGCAGCCCGGCGCGGGCATGAATATCGACCCGGCCAGCCTCGATACGACCAAGGTCGCGGACTATGCGGCCAAGGCCCACGAGACCACCATCGTCGGGTTCCTGACCTCGATCATTCCAGACACAGTGGCCAGCGCCTTTGTCGACGGCAACATCCTGCAGGTCCTGTTCTTCTCGATTACCTTCGGCATTGCCCTGTTCTTGGTCGGCGATAAGGGCAAGCCGGTTGTGGATTTGCTGGAGTCGCTGAGCCACGGCTTTTTTCGCCTCGTCGCCATCTTGATGAAGGCCGCGCCGATTGGGGCCTTCGGAGCCTTTGCCTTTACCATCGGCAAATATGGCATTGGGTCCCTGGTCCATCTGGCCACCTTGGTCGCCTGTTTCTATCTGACCTCGGCCCTGTTCGTGGTGGTGGTTCTGGGTGTGGTGGCTAGGTTCAACGGCTTTTCGATCTTTCGCCTTATCGCCTATCTGAAGACCGAGCTGTTCTTGGTCTTGGGGACCAGCTCGTCGGAATCGGCCTTGCCGAGCCTAATGGACAAGATGGAACGGGCGGGCTGCGCCAAGCCGATTGTCGGGCTGGTCGTTCCGACCGGCTATTCGTTCAATCTCGATGGCACCAACATCTATATGACCCTAGCGGCCCTGTTCATTGCTCAGGCGACGGGCGTGCATCTGAGCCTTGGCGATCAGCTCCTTCTGCTGGCCGTAGCGATGATCAGTTCTAAGGGCGCAGCAGGCGTGACGGGCGCGGGGTTCATCACCTTGGCCGCCACCCTGTCGGTCATGCCCTCGGTGCCGGTGGCCGGTATGGCTCTGATCCTAGGCATTGACCGCTTCATGTCCGAGTGCCGGGCCATTACCAACTTCATCGGCAATGCGGTCGCCACCATCGTCGTCGCCCGCTGGGAAGGGGCTCTGGACAAGGACGCTCTGGACGCAGCCCTCAAGGGCTAGGCTTACGCTGCGACACGGTTGGCAAGGTCTGTCGGCTGGTTCAAGATAACGGCGATAACATAAACAGGTCTGTAGCGACCGACCCGGAGGAACGACCATGAAAGCCATTCGTCTCAAGCAGCCCGGTGGGTTGGATAACCTCACGGTCGGCACCGCTGAGGCCGCCGCCCCCGGCCGGGGTGAGATCACTGTCCGCATCCATGCCCGCTCGCTGAACTATCATGACTCTATGGTCGTGCTCGGCGCGATCCCGACCCCTGAAGGCCGCATCCCCATGTCCGATGGCGCGGGCGTAGTCACCGCCGTCGGCGAGGGCGTCAACGAGTTTGCGGTGGGCGACAACGTCGTCAGCACCTTCTTCCCCAACTGGCCCAACGGCGATGCCGACCTGTCCAATATGGGCCATGTCCCGGGCGACAGCGCCGACGGCTTTGCCCGTGAAGTGGTGACCATGCCGACGGCGGCCTTCACCCACGCGCCTAAGGGCTATAGCCACGCCGAATCGGCGACCTTGACCTGTGCAGGCCTGACGGCTTGGCGCGCTCTGGTGCCCAACGGCAATCTCAAGGCTGGGGACACGGTTCTGGTGCAGGGCACGGGCGGCGTCTCGATCTTCGCCCTTCAGTTCGCCAAGGCGGCAGGGGCTACGGTCATTGCAACCTCGTCCTCGGATGAGAAGCTGCAACGGCTCGAAGCCTTGGGTGCCGATCACCTGATCAACTACCGCAAGGACGAGGAGTGGGGCGTCACGGCCCAAAAGCTCACCGGTCGGCGCGGGGTTGACCATGTGGTGGAAATTGGCGGCTCGGGCACCATGGCCCAGTCGATCGCAGCGACCCGCATTGGCGGTCATATCGCCCTGATCGGTGTTCTGGCAGGCTATGCCGGGCCGGTCTCGACCGTGATGATCATGAGCAAGCAACTGCGCGTTCAGGGCCTGACGGTGGGCAACCGCCGCCAGCAGCAGGAAATGATCCGCGCCATCGACGTGTCGGGCATCCGCCCCGTCATCGACAGCCACTATCCGCTAGAGTCCATCGCCGACGCCTTCCGCCATCAGGCCTCGGGCACCCACTTCGGCAAGATCTGCTTGGATATTTAGTGAAGTCCCCCTCACCCAATCCTCTCCCCAAAGGGGGCGAGGGCTTATCCGTCCTTAGCCCTCTGCCTGTGGGAGAGGG
>JBEGOG010000062.1:0-7328 GCA_041182125.1 Pseudomonadota bacterium | reverse complement strand
CCCGAGAAGTTGCCGCGCGTGGCGCGGACCATGGGCAACCTCTTGGGCAAGGCCCAGCGTTACATCTCGGATGTCAAGGCTGAGGTCAATCGTTCCATGGATTTGGAAGAGCTCAAGAAAATGAAAGAGTCGGTAGAGGGCGCTGCCAGAGATGTTGAAAGCTCTGTTCAAAGCACGGCCATCGATTTTGAAAAGCAATGGGACGAGACCACGGCCGGCCTTGCCAACGACCCCAATACGCCTAGGTGGGAGCCACCACCGCCCACGTACAAACATCCTGGTAAAAAGTTTCGCTTGAAACAAGCCGCGGTACCGCAGTGGTACAAAGCCCGCGCAGGGGTAAGAACCAAAACATTGTCGGGTGCCGCCAGAGTGGCCCGTTACCGCCCCACCAAATTAGGTAGTTACTAAGTGTCCGATCCCTCTCCAAAGCCCGAAGACGAATTGGCGGGCACTGAACAACCTTTTGTCACGCACCTCATGGAATTGCGCGACCGCTTGGTTCGCGCCATGGCAGCTATTGGCGTGGCGGCTGGCGTTTTGGCCTTGTTTCCAGGCCCAGGCGAACTCTACGATTTGTTGGCTGCGCCATTGGTATCGCATTTGCCGGCTGCGCGCCCACGGTCGCGTCTGTCATCCCAATCCCTCCCTTGTGCCTCCGCGTTGGAAGGCTGCGACCCTTCGGCCATCTTTTTGTGATGTGGGCATCGAACATCAGCCCCGCAAGGGGAGCCTGACGGATATATGAGGGCCGCGCTAGGGCCAATCGACCCCGATTTAGTAATCATTACCGAGCGGTTATGGGTTGGCCAAGATCTGGTGGGCAATAACGTTGCGTTGGGTCTCGCTGGTGCCGGAATAGATGGTGGCGGCGCGAACGCAAAGATGCTTGGCCATGGCCTTGGCCCCGACATCAAGCCCTTCCCCGGCAAGGCCAATCGCCTCCAAGCTCGCCGCAGCCTGTGGCCCGGCCACCTCCATGGCCAGTTCTGCAACCCGCTGGTGCAGCTCGCTTCCGGTCAGTTTGAGCATAGACGGCAAGGCCTGATCGCCAGCGCGAACCGGTCCCGCAGCAAAGCCTGACAGTTCCAATTGTTCGAACGCCTCCAACTCGATCAGCAGCCCCGCAAGGCGCGTACGGACCGAGGGCTCCACAGTGTCACCAGCGGCCACCACCGCCTCTACGGTGCGGCGCAAGACCCGCCCGACTAAGGCGGCGGGGGTGTTGTTAGACCGCGCCAACTGCATCAGCCGCTTGGCCATCGTCCAGCCGTCATTTTCCGCACCGATCCGCTGAGCCACCGGCACGCGCACATCGTCGAAAAACACCTGATTGAACTCATGGTCCCCAGCCAGACCGATAATCGGTTTGACCGAGAGGCCGGGGCTGGTCATGTCGATGAGCAGGAAGGTCAGGCCCTGTTGGCGCTTGCCGCTGTCGTCAGTGCGGACAATGGCGAACATCCAGTTGGCGTGGTGCGCGCCCGTGGTCCAGATCTTCGAGCCATTGACCACATAGTCGTCGCTATCGCGCACTGCCCGCGTCGAGATGGCGGCCAGATCCGACCCCGCCCCCGGCTCGGAAAAGCCTTGGCACCAAAGATCGCGGCCCGACAGCATGGGGGTCAGAAAACGCGCGCGCTGTTCGGGCGTGCCCTGCTCGATCAGCAAGGGGCCGAGACTGCGGATACCGCCGATAAACAGGACCGGCGCATCTTGGCGGGCGCACTCACGGTCGAACAGAAACCTCTGGCGCGCACTCCAGCCGGTTCCGCCAAAGGCCACCGGCCAAGCCGGAGCAATCCAGCCGCGCTCGTAAAGCCTTCGGTGCCAGACCTTGCAGGCCTCGATGTCCGAATGGGTGCCCAAGGTCTCACGCCCCGCTTTGCGCAGGTCAGGCGTTAGCGCCTGATCAAAGAAGGCCCGCACGACGGCAAGAAATCCCGCATCATCCTGCGGCATCTCTTCAGGCTGCACAGCCGAGGCAATGGCTTGGTGGATCATAGCCTTCTCCCTGCGCCATGGCTTGGCACTGGAAAAAGGCTGAGCGCTAAGGGTTAGGGGGTCAACGTGACCCCATGTCGCCGGGGGCGCGACATATTGGCCCCCAGACGGCTACCTTCCTGTGAAAACCGCTGGACGCTTTTCGAGGAAGCTCTTGACGCCTTCGCGGTGATCTTCGGTCTCAAATAGCCGGTAGATGATCTCGATGGCCCAGCTGCCGACCTCGCGCGGATCGCCGTTGGTCGTGCGGCGAAGGCCCTGTTTCATGTATCGCAGGGCGAGCGGCGGATTGGCGGCGATGCGCGCGGCCATGGCCTTGGCACGGGGCATCAGGTCTGCGTGGGGCACGGTCTCGGTGACCAGACCGATCCGCGCCGCCTCGGCGGCATCAATCGGATCACCGGTAAAGAGCAGCTCCGCCGCCTTGGCCGGACCGACGATCGACGGCAATTTCCACAGCCCGCCGACATCGCAGATCAAGCCGCGCTTTATAAAAAGTTCAGCAAAAACAGCCTTTTCAGAGGCTATTCTAATATCCGCATAGAGCGCCAACTCCATGCCCCAGCCGACCGCAGAGCCATTGACCGCCGCAATGACCGGCTTTTCACAATCAATCGCAGCCATGGCGGCTGGCGTAGGTTCAAAGCGAACCCGGACCGGACGGGGGGTCTTTGGGGCCTCTCCCGTCATCATCTCTTTTACGTCTTCGCCGGAACAGAAGGCCGGATCAGAGCCCGTGACGATGACGCAGCGAACCTCTGGATCGGCATTGGCGTGCTTGAATGCCGCCTCGACCTCAGCATAGGCGCGCGGGTTCAGCGCATTGCGCCGCTCTGGCCGATTGAGGGTGATCTGGGCAACATGGTCCTGCACATCATAGAGCAGGCATTCGAAGTCAGCGATCTGGATCATGGCGGCCTCCCGGCGCTTTGCGCGCTCTGAATAGTGGACTGGCGGCCCGCCTCCCCGCAGGCCGCCACATTGTTACATGGTGTAGACGCAGATCTTGTTGCCGTCCGGATCGCGGAAATAGGCCCCGTAGAAGGTTCCCGTGCGGATGCCTGGCGCACCGTCGTCGGTGGCACCGGCTGCGATGGCCTTGGCATAGACCCGGTCGACATGCTCGTGCGAGGTTCCGGACAGCGAAATCATCGTGCCGTTGCCGGCCGTGGCAGTTTCACCATTATAAGGCTTACAAATGGCCAGCATCGCGCCGCCCGCCTTTGAGGCATAGCCCTGCATCCGGTCACTACCGAAGGCACGACCCGCGCCCATTTCCGCCAGCACCGCGTCATAGAAGGTCAAGGCCCGGTCGAAATCGTTCGTGCCGATGGTCAAATATCCAATCATCCGTCATGTCCTCTTGGCGCAACCTTTGGCGACGCACTTTTGAGCCCCATCATTCATGGGCGCAGAGGAAATCTGTGGTCTGACACACGATCAGGCAAGCGAAACCTCGGGGGTCACGCAGGGGCACCCTTCGGAAATAATGCGCCGATCAGTTGGACTCGCTGTTGGCGCAATAGACCGAACGGGCAATGGCTCTGGCCAGACAGTCCGCCGCAGCGGAGCCGATCCGGGTCAATTGCAAGAGCCGCTCTGTTCCCTCGCCAATATCGGCTGTCCCGCCGGTCAGGGCAAAGACCGTGTCACCGTCAAAGGGGGCATGGACGGGACGAATGGCTCTGGCCAATCCATCCTGAGCCATCATGGCCACCCGCTTGGCTTCGGCCTTGGTGAGCCGTGCTGAGACAGCGACCACGGCCAAGGTTGTGTTGGCACCGGGCGTTAGGCGTCCCGCCGCGCGCAATCGGCCAAGCTCGGGCAAGGGATCGGTGACGGGATCGCTCGCGCTGGGCCTGTGCCCACCAAACTCGCTGTCGATCTCAAAGGGCCATGCCCAATAGGTCTGACCATCTGGCATGAAGACTGAGCCGACGGGATTGGTCGCCACGAGGGCTCCAACCATCAGACCATCGCCCAAATCCAGCGAGGTCGAGCCGATACCGCCCTTGGCCAGACCCGCCATGGCCCCTCGCCCTGCCCCGACCGCGCCTTGCGCAAAGTGGATGGAGGCAGCCTCTACCGATGCACGGCCAAGCGCCTCATAGGGCGGATTAAGACCCCAGTCCTTGTCACCCTCATTGCCAAGGTCGTGCAGAACGGCGGCGGGAATGATGGGAATGGCTGGCGTGGTCGGCTTGAGTCTTAGGCCAATATTCTGATGGGATAGGGCCGTGGTCACCCCATCAGCGGCGGCAAGGCCGAAAACCGAACCGCCGGTCAGAACGACTCCAGGAATCACATCGACGAAGTTTTCAGGGGCCAGTGCCTCGGTCTCACGCGATCCAGGACCACCACCGCGCACATCGACCGCGCCCGTCCAGTCACCCTGACAAAGCACCGTCGTCACGCCGGTCATCACGCGCTCATCGGTGGCATGGCCAACCCTTAAGCCCGGAACATCCGTGATCAGGTTCAAAGGTCCCGGTCGATACATCAGCTCATCCCTGCCTCGCCATCGCCATCCGGCGAAGGTTCGACCAAAGGCTTGGCCTGATCAAAGCCGGGCCGTCAAGGCCGCAGCCTAGGCCGCGTGGGGCCATCCGGCGTGGTTGAGCCATTCGCGCGCCGCGCGCTGAGCTTCAGCGACGTCGGCATGGTCCATTTCTTGGCTCAGTTCCTTACGGTAAATCTTCGCCTCAAGCGAGCCACGCATGGCGGCCAGATTGAACATCATATGGGCGGACACATAGTCCAGTGGCATACCGCCTTGGCCCGTCGAATAGAGCATGCCCATGCGGAAAAGCTCATCGGCTGAGCAGTCCATCGCCGGGATCGGCATTCCACCTATGGCGGGGGTTTCGGAATAGAGTTGCATGACGTCGGTTCCCGTTCTGAGCGCCGCAAGCCTTTTTAGCCTATAGGCGTCGATGTCTACGGCACCACCAAACACCCACCCTGTAAAAATATGGTTAAGGGTAAACTTCACCATCTTTTCAGAGGTCGGAGCTTCAGACGGCGGCAGGCTCGTCACCATGCGAATGGTCAAGTTGAGGGACGATTGGACCCTCAAATGAAGATTTGGCCAACCGGGCCTAACGGCACTGTTCAGCCCGGGTTCAGCCCCCATCCTCCAGGGTGAAGGCGATCGAGGGACGATCCTTTAGGACACAGACCATGACCCACCTGATGAAGCCTCTGCTCATAGCCGCTAGCCTGGCTTGCCTTGCTTTCCCCTCCTTGGCGTCAGCCGACCCCGACAGGCGTGATCGGGACGGACGGGATCGAGACGGGTCAGGCTGGGAACAGCAATATGATCGTCGTGACGCCTATGAGCGCTATGCCCCACCTCCTCGCGGCTATATCGCACCAAGGGTTTATGGCGAGGACGGTCCACGCCACGACCGTGGCCATCGTCACTGGAAACGTGGGCAATATCTGAGCCCCTACGTCCGGACCTACGTCGTCTATGACTATGGACGCCATCGCCTGCGTCCGCCGCCGCGCGGGTTCGTCTGGATCAGGGCTGACGACAACTATCTGCTCGTCGCCGCCGCCACCGGCATGATCTTCGATGTGATCCGCGGCGGGTGGTAGACATGAAAAAGGCCCCAGAGCGCAAACTCTGGGGCCTTTGATCTGTTGAATGCGAGGCCTTAGAGGCCCAGCTTGACCTTCAAAATCTCATTGACCGCCGCCGGGTTGGCCTTGCCGCCGGTGTCGCGCATGACCTGACCGACGAACCAGCCCAAGGCTTGGGGCCGCTCCTTGGCTGCCTCGACCTTGTCCGGATTGGCGGCCATGATCTTGTCGATAGAGGCCTCGATGGCCCCGGTGTCGGTGATCTGAACCAGACCGAACTTCTCGACCACCTGAGCCGGAGTGCCTTCACCGGCCCACATATGGTCGAACACCTCCTTGGCGATCTTGGACGAGATGACCCCGTCCTCGATCAGCTTGACCAGACCGGCAATATCTTCCGGCGGAATGGGGCTGGTTTCAATGTCGCCGCCATTCTCAGCCAAACGACCGAGCAGGTTATTGACTGTCCAGTTGGCCACCAGTTTAGCATCGCGTCCGGCTGCGGCCTGCTCATAGAAGGCCGCTCGCGCCTGATCGGCGACCAAGACGCCCGCATCATAGTGCGACAGGCCGTACTGGCTCTCGAACCGCTTGCGCTTGGGATCCGGTAGTTCTGGCAGGCTGTCCTTGATCGACTGGACCCAAGCCGGATCGAGCACCAGGGGCAAGAGGTCTGGATCGGGGAAGTAGCGATAGTCGTGCGCCTCTTCCTTGGACCGCATCGACCGGGTCTCGATCTTGGTCGGGTCGAACAGGCGAGTTTCCTGATGGATGGAACCCCCATCCTCCAAAATCTCGATCTGACGGCGGGCCTCATATTCGATGGCCTGCTGGATGTAGCGGTAGGAATTGACGTTCTTGATCTCGCAGCGCGTGCCAAGCTCCGCCCCCGGACGACGGACCGAGACATTGACGTCTGCGCGCAGGTTCCCCTTCTCCATATCGCCGTCGCAAGCGCCGAGATAGCGAAGAATGGTTCTGATCTTTTTGACGTAACTAGCTGCTTCTTCTGAACTTCTCATGTCCGGCTTGGACACGATTTCCATCAGGGCCGTGCCTGCGCGATTGAGATCGACATAGGTGAAGTTAGGGTCAAGATCGTGGATCGACTTGCCTGCATCCTGCTCCAGATGCAGACGCTCGACGCCGACGATAAAGGTTGTGCCATCGTCACGTTCGACCTCGACCACGCCCTCACCGACGATGGGGTCCTTGAACTGGCTGATCTGATAGCCCTGCGGCAGGTCGGGGTAGAAATAGTTCTTGCGGTCAAAGCGAGACCACAGATTGATCTGGGCATTGAGGCCAAGACCCGCCCGCACCGCCTGCTCGACGCAGTGGCGATTGATCACCGGCAGCATGCCCGGCATGGCCGCGTCGACCAGGGCGACCTGCTCGTTGGGGCCAGCGCCAAAGCCGACCGCCGCGCCGCTGAACAGCTTGGAGTTCGAGGCCACCTGAGCATGGATTTCCAAGCCCAGAACAATTTCCCAAGGTCCCGTGCGGCCTTGAATCAGTTTGGATTTCTCGCTCATGCTCACCACCACCTGTCCGCCTTGGCTGTGAAGCCAGCGGCCTTTTCCAGTGCTCCGGCCAAAGAGAACAGGGTTCCCTCATCCAAAGCCCGTCCGATCAATTGCAGCCCCAGAGGCAGGCCCTGCGCGTCCCGGCCAGCGGGCAGAGACAGGCCCGGCAAACCGGGCAGATTGGTCGTCACGGTGAAAATATCGTTCAGATAC
>JBEGOG010000061.1:0-7344 GCA_041182125.1 Pseudomonadota bacterium | reverse complement strand
CCTCGGCCTTTATTCCTTGGCCGCCCAAGCCTGCTCAGGTCGACCAGTGATGGGATTGCCAAGCGCTATTGCTGATCGCCTGCGCCTACCCGCCATTGCAGCGCCGATGTTTCTGGTCTCTGGACTGGAGATGGTGCTCGCGGCCTGTAAGGGCGGGATGATTGGATCCTTTCCAGCCAACAATGCCCGGACGCTGGACATTCTCGACGATTGGATGGGTCAGATTAACGCGACCCTGCCCGCTGACGCGCCGCCTTGGGCCATCAACATCATGGTCCACCGGTCCTATTCGCGCTGGGAACAAGAGATGGAACTGGTGCTCAAGCACAAGCCGCCCATCGTCATCACCGCGCTCGGCAGCCCGTCTGCCGTGATCGATGCGGTTCATGCCTATGGCGGTCTGGTTTATGCCGATGTCAATTCGGTGAGCTTTGCGCGCAAGGCCGCTGCGACCGGCGTGGACGGACTGATCTTGATCGGTGCTGGCGCTGGTGGCCATACGGGGCAGATCTCGGGCTTTGCCTTTGCACCTGCCGTGCGGGAGTTCTTTGATGGAACCCTCGTCTTAGGCGGCGCTATCGGGTCTGGCCGTGCCATCCGAGCCGCTCAGATGCTCGGGGCCGACCTAGCCTATCTCGGAACCCGCCTGATCGCCTGCTCAGAGAGCCTTGCTGTGGCGGGCTATAAGCAGATGCTGATCGAGGCGAGCGCAGAGGACATTGTCCTGTCGGCAGCCCTGACCGGTATCCCGGCCAACTGGCTGAAGGCGAGCCTGATGGCGGCGGGTTATGATGCTGAAGGGCTCAAAGCCAAGGCCCAGATCGACCTTGGCCGGCCTGAAGAGGCGGCGGCGCGCTGGCGTGACGTCTGGTCAGCCGGACATGGCGTCGGCGAGGTCCATGCCATAGAGCCGCTGTCCCAGATCATTGACGATCTGGTTCAGGACTATCAAAGGGCTGGCAACGCTCTGGGGCTTAAGGCCTGACTATTTTGCGACAGGGCGCGAGATCATTTCCTTGATCTCGTCGCTCATCGGCGCGCCGTCCTTCATGGACGAACTGATGCGTCCGTCGAAATATTCGCGCCATTCGCAGACCAGTCCGCCGCGGAACACCAAGCTGCCGGCATAGGGGATGGCCACATGGTTGCCGTCCACGGTCCAGAACTCGTCGACGCCTTCCATGAACAGGCGGTCAGCCGACTCTGCATAGTCAAAGATGCGCCAGTTGTTGGTCTTGATGCGAGGGGCCATGACCTGCAGGGCCTTACGCATCTCGTCCTTGCCACGGATGGCGGGGGCAAAGCCGCTGGTGTTGCGCCAGATGATGTCGTCGGTGACATTGACCAGCACAGCCTCAACATCTTGGCGATGCCAAGCGGCTATGATGGCTTGAAGAACCGGATAGAGGCGGGACATGGGCTTATCCTTTGCAAGGGCGGGGCTGGCTGCAAGACCGCCAGCGGCAAGTCCGGCAACGAGAAGGGTGCGGCGGTCCATAGGGTGAGTTCCTAGGCAGCCGTTGGGCGGTTGATGAGTTCGAGCACCTGTTTTGATAGGGGCTCGCCGGTCTTTTGCTGAGCGATCACGCCAATATCGACATAGTCGCGCCAGCCAATAATCAGGCCGTCGCGGAAGTCGAGAACCCCAGCATAGGGGGCGGCGATGCGCAGGCCATCCGTGGATTGATAGTCGTCGACCCCTTCAATGAACAGGGTGTCACCGACCTCGGCATGGGCGAAGATGCGCCACTGGATGCCGTGCATATCCTCTTGAAAGCGGCTGAGCAGCTTGCGAGCCATGGCCTTGCCTCGGATCGGTGGCATGGCGGCGGCGGCATAGTGCCAGATAATGTCTTCGTGCATGTGGGCTATGACGCCTTCGACGTCCTTGGCCTGCCATGTCTCGATCACCTTGAGCAAAGTAGCGTAGCAACGTCCCATCTTATCGGGTCCTCAAGGCTCAGGGTGGGCAAAGGGTGGCCGGGGCAGGTGCCCACCCCGGCCGCCAGTCTTAGAACGGTACGGAAAGTTCCATGCCGTAGGTGCGAGGCGCACCATAGGACGACATCTCGTCATTGAAGAAGACGATAATGTTGGTGCGATAGACCTCGTCCGTGATGTTCTTGGCGAAGGCAGATACGGTCCAGCCCTTTTCCGGTGAGGTGAGGGTCACGCGGCCGTCAAGTGTGCCGTAGCCATCTTCCCAAGAGGTGTTCTCAGGGGCCCAGGGCATACGGTCCTGATAGCGGTAGCTGAGGCGACCGGACAGGGCGTCCTTCCACGAACCAAGGCTGGTCGTGGCTTCAACACCCACAGCGCCTTGCAATTTTGGCGTCCGCTGCATCATCTTGCCGGAGTTGTTCACGCCAGCGAAGATGAAGGTATCGTACTTGGCATCGACATAGCTGCCGCTCGCCCAAGCCTTGAACCAGGAGTTCGGAGCCCACTGCAGATCGGTTTCAACACCCTTGATGGTCGCGCCAGGGGCGTTGCTGATCACGTTGCAGAGGCAGGACGCCAAGGTCTGTTGAACCTGTAGGTCACGGTAGTTCATGTAAAACACAGCCGAGTTCCAACGCACGGTGCGATCGAACAGCTCAGTCTTGTAACCAAACTCATAGTTGGTGACGGATTCTGGCTGATAGGGCGCAGCTGCAGGGAAGGCTTTAGAGGCGCTGTTTTGGAAACCGCCGCCCTTGAAGCCCTTAGAGGCCGTCAAATAGGCCATTTGGGTATCGCTAGGCGTCCAACGCAAGGTCGCTTGAGGGGTGACCTCGGTCCATTCTTCGCCATAGTTGGTCTTGAAGTTCTCGACCAATGGCGTCAGCGGAGCCTTGTCCAGAGGGTTCAACTTGTCGCCAGTGGCGACGATGATGCCCTGTTGGTCGCCGCCCTTCTTATCTTTGGTGTAGCGCGCGCCGACTTCGAGCTTGAGCGTTTCCGTCAGCTTGTAGCCAATCTGGCCAAAGACAGCCATGTCCTCATTGTTGCCATGGTCGATCCAGTGAGATTCACCAGACAGGGTCGGCAGGACGCGGGATTCACCCCAATAGCGGTTCTTCTGGGTGACGTTGCTCTTCATGTAGAAGGCACCGACGATCCAGTCGAGACGGCTGGCGTCATCGGTAGAGGTCAGGCGGACTTCTTGGGTAAAGAGGCTCACCGTCTCACGGAAATTTACAGGCTCAGCGAACAGGAATGCTGATCCGACTGCGGCCAAGTCTGCTGCAGACAGGTTGTATCCGTTCGTGGGGCCAAGGCCTGTTTGGTCATAGAGAGTGAAGGCCTTGTTGGCGCGGAAGCCGGTGATGCTCGACAGCCGGACATTCTTAGAGACGTCCTTGTCGATCTTACCAATGGCGCTGAAGTTTTCGCGCGTCGCTGCTTGGGGGGTTGGTGCAATGTCGCCGGCAAAGAGTGGCCAAACGGGGAAGCTTTCACGGATGCTGAGGGGTGCGCCGCGAGCAGCGGAGATCAGCTTACGTGTGCCCGACCAGATGTTGGGGCCTGCAGGCAGGGTGGAGCTTTTGACGCCAACCCGGTTCACACCGTCATCGCTGGACTTTGAATAGTCGACGCTCAGGCTGGCCCGAAGATCTGAGTCCGTCGGACGATAGGCGACTTGGGCGCGGGCTTGCACGGAGTCGAGATTTTCAACCTCCACATTGTGCAGCAGGTCCTTGGCGTAACCGCCACGGTTGATGGTCTGGAACGACAGGCGTCCGGCTAGGGTTTCCGTCAGAGGGCCTGTGATATAGCCATTGGTCTGCTTCAGGTCATAATTGCCGAGGGCCACGGTCATGCGGCCCGACTGGCTGAAGCTTGGGGCGTTGCTGATGATGTTAATCGCACCGCCGGCAACGTTCTTACCCAAAAGCACGCCATGAGGACCGCGCACCACTTCGATACGCTCAATGTCGTAGAAGGATGAGTTCAGGTTGCCCGAGCGGTTGACATAGACGTCATCGACAAAGGTCGAGACCGATTGGTCAGCGGTCGGAGAGGTCAGGCGGGTGTTCACGACGCCACGGATGTTGATTTCGTTGGCCTGAGGCGAGTTGGCCGTGAACGAGATGCCGGTCAGACTATGACCCAGATCTTCCAGCGAAAGGACCCGGTCCTTGGCAAGGTTGGTGCCGGTGACGGCGGTGATCGAAATGGGCGTGGCTTGGACATTTTCAGCCCGCTTCTGCGCCGTAACGATAACCTCTTCCAACTGCGAGCCAGCGGCTGGCGTGGTCTCTGCGGCCATGAGCGGCGTGGCCAGAGCCATCCCGGCCATAAGCGCGATAATCGACGATGTGGTGTGTCTGTTCTTCACTTGCTTTGTCTCCCCCTTTGCCAAATCGATCTCAAGTCGTTGGCGTGATTTGTTGTTTTCGTCTGAGGCCTATTCGCCGACCTCGTCTACTTTCCGCACAGGTCCGTCGTCATGATGCAAGATTTAGTCTCTGCGAAGAAAATATGGAAACTGGCTTCTCATCATATCTTCCCACTTGGAAGATGAGTTCGACAGCAGGTTTGTTTTTGTTTCACCTTCTTTTGAGGCGATCAGACAGCGTTGAATCCTATAGATGTTTCCACCCAATCTTGGCTCCGAAGGGATCCAAAAGGCAGAATCCTACCTTGCCATTAAAATTATCTTGCCAACGGATGGTACTTTTATGCAAGCTATTTTTTGGCCGCTGACCAGTGTGGAAAGAGCGGCGAAAAGGATCGCGTTTTGACCATGGCCCAAGCCCTTTCAGATGCCGAAAAAATCGCTCGCCTTCACGAGATGGCTGAAGCTTGGCACACGCTCAATTGGCGCAAGGTCGCCGACATGTTCACGCCCGACGGTGTGCTCCATTCGATGATGGTCGACCCTGTGGTCGGTCGCGAGGCGATCTATAAGCGGGTCTCGGGGTTGGGTGATGGCCTAGAATCCATCACGCTGGATCTTCACCATGTTGGCGTCGTTGACGGACTGGTCTTTATGGAGCGGACCGACCGCTTCGTTTATCGCGGCAAGGACGGCTGGACCCCTGTGGTCGGAATTTTGGAATTTGAAGGGTCGTTAATCAAGGTTTGGCGTGAATATTACGACCGCCACCATCTCTTGAGCGCGATGGGACTGGCCGAGGATTTCGACCAGTCCACGCGATAGGGCTTAACGGCCAAATTTGCGCAGCACCGAAGCCTCGGCGGAGTCTAGATATTCGTCGAGGCGGGTGATGACGCCATTTTCGACCCGCACCACAACGCAGGCCGACATCTTGAACAGACTGCCGTCGGGCAGGGTGGCCTCGAGCACATGCTGCTGTAGGAAGCCATCGGACAGGGCTTCACGGCGCAGAACCCGATAGTTACGGTCGGGCAGGTTATTGATGAACCAGCCGAGCACCTTCATGTTCTGATCGACGGTCTGCTCGATATTGTCCGTATTGTGCCAGAGCTTTGCGTCTGGGTGGTAACAGGCGCGGACCGTTTCGGTGTCGCCCGACTGAATGGCACCGACGAAACGTTCGGCAAGGTCGAGATATTGCTGAGGGGTCAGGGGGGCTCTTTCTGATCAGCGGCCAGTGGTGACGCGCTCGCCCGACAGGGAGCGGCGCATTTGCAGTTCATAGGCCTTGGGGTCACGCGCTACGCCGGCGCGAACCTCGATGGCCATATAGTCAGTATCGACCTCATCCGCCCCGCGCTTGATGGCCTTGAGGCCCACATCAGCAATATAGGCAGGGGTTTCTTTGGAGCCCTCGACATGGGCGGCCATGCGCGTATCGACCGATCCGACGATCAGGGCGGTGACGCTGGTATTTTGCGGTGCCAGCTCAGCACGCAGGCAGGTCGACATGGCGCGGGCCGCGAATTTCGAAGGGCTATAGCCCCCCATGCCCGGAATGGCGACGATACCGCCAGCCGAGAGGACGTTGGCGATCGCGCTTTCAGGGCTCTTGGCCAAGATCGGGGCAAAGGCGCGGGTCATGGCCAGGGGACCGAAATAGTTGACCTCCATCTCCGCCCTTGCCGAGGTCATATCGGGGGCGCGCATGAGGGTCTGCATCTGAAACTGTCCGGCATTATTGACCAGGATCGTCACGTCCGTGCAGGCCTTAGCCGCCGCATCGATGGTCTCTTGGCGGCTGACATCCAGCGCAATGGCGGTCACCCGGCCCGCGCCCTCATCGACCAGATGCTGGGCATTGGTCACATCACGCGTGCCGACATAGACGTGGCGCGCTCCGGCGGCGAGGAAGGCCCGAACAAAAGCCTCGCCAATGCCGCGATTGCCACCTGTTACGAGGGCAACACTGTCTTTGATCTCCATAGGTCTTTGCTTTCGTCTCGAGAATTAGAAGGGGATCAGGCGGTGTGGCGACCGTTCTGGATCAGGTCGCGGTCGGCCCAGACGCTGTGGGTGCCGCTGCTGATCTTGTGGGGCAGGGCGATGCGGACGACCGGGCCCTCTTCGAAGCGCTTGCAGTCGATCAGAATGCATTCTGACGTGCCCTTAAGCTCATCGATGATGAAGCTGACCAGATAGCCGTCGTCCTCATCCTTGGCGTTAATCCGCGGGACAAAGGGAGACTCACTGGCAAAGCGGCCTTCGGGAAGATCAATCGTCCAGGATTCGCCGGTCACGAGGTCGTGCTTGACGAAGCCATTGAACAGGAACCAGCCGGGCTTGGCCTTGGTGCTGTAGGCATAGCGATAGGGCTTGCCGGCATAGCGCTGATTGAACATGCCAAACTCGAGCACGCGGTCATCCAGATGATATTCGCGGGTCTCGCCGGTCTTGAGATTGAAGTGCCAGCGATGGAGCTTGGGCAAGAAGCTGTGCTCATCGACAAAGCCCATCATATGGGCATAGCCGGGAGGCGCGTCTGCCAGAGGTCCAGGGGTTGGGTTTTCTTGGAAATAGCCATCCATGATCACCTCGTCGCCCTCTTCATAGGCATTGAGGAAGTGCAGGATGTAGGTCGGATCGGCATTGAACCAGCGGATGTCCTCGGTCTTACCAAAGCGGGGGATGATGCCAAAACGCGAGGGGATGCCGTCATGGGCGCGCACCGCATGGATATCGCGCTTGAGCAGTTCCTCGTCCCAAAACACCGGCAGATCATTGAGGATCGCGTAGTTCTGGGTGAAGGTCATGTCGTGCGGCAGGCGCGGCCCGGGCAGGGGAATGGGCACATAATGGATCAGCTTGCCGGTCAGATCGACAACGCCATAATGCATGTAGGGCGGATATTTCGAATAGTTGAAGAACAGAAGATCACCCGTGGCCTCATCAACCTTGGTATGGGCTGACACGCCATCAAGCGGTCCCCAACTGGCGACGCCGCCCTGTTCGAGGGTCTC
>JBEGOG010000060.1:0-7900 GCA_041182125.1 Pseudomonadota bacterium | reverse complement strand
CCAACCGGACAGCGCACTGGTCGCCTATTTGAGCGTTATCAAGTCTGATCCTGATGCAGTCCTACGGGCTATCGAGACGATCTCCTAGTTGGCTTAATTTCCCATAATTATCATTATCGGATGAATTATGGCTAGTGGGTGGATTCTATTCCGAAGTGCGAGTTTCGAAGGTTATTTGGAGATTGAGCACTTCGGCGAGACCGTGACCAGCACCAGAGACCCAAGCCGCGCAAATTCTTGTATGGGCCTAGAAGCGAGCGTAAGCGGCGGTCTCATCAACCCCACGAATGGTAGTGATGAGACCAATGACCAGTTTGGAAATTTCGAGAACACACAATAAATCCAGCCATATAGGCAAGACACTCCGTCAAGAAGACAAGTGCCCCCATTTGGTGAGGTCGTAGACGGTGTCATGGATAGTCTCTCCAACGTCTCGAAACTGCATACCAAGGTCGCGCCGAATTTTGCTATTGTCGAAATGTGGTACGCTTCCAAGATGCGTTCTTAAGTAGCTTCCAATGCCACTCGGTTGAAAATGTGAAAGAAGCTTCATTGTCGCCGTGCCAAGGCGACCGCTCAAGTCTAATGCTGGAAGCTTGCCCCGCACACCCGCCGATCTCATTATATCCGTGATCTGGTGCATATCCATATTGCCCGCCGAGCAAATGTAGCGCCCTTTCGCGTTCGGTGCAGTCATTGCTCGCACGTGGGCCTCTGCCACCTCTCGAACATCAACAAAGCCCCAATTTAGCGCCATCAGGGCGGGATATTGGCCGTTTGCGATGTCAATGAAGAGCTGGTTGGACGTACTGACGCCAGTGCTAAGCGAGGGCCCAGCAACCATAAACGGATTTATAACAACGAGATCAAAGCTGGGGTTTTCTTTCTGTGTGAACGCCCAAGCGGCACGTTCAGCCTGTGTCTTTGAGTAGTAGTATGGATTGCGCGTGGCTGAGGATTTTTTGTTCCAATCGGCTTCCGTCAATATTCTGTCGTCGGGCGCATCAGTGACAGCGGCCATAGACGAGGTGAGGATCACACGCTTGACGCGGTTGGATTTAGCGGCAGCTTCTAACGCGGAAACGGTTCCTCGCACCGCAGGTCGGACCAGATCTCGCTCAACGTCTTCAACATCGATAACAAATGGGCTGGCAGCGTGAATTACATAATCCACATCTGCCGTATAGTCCGAGAATGCCCCTTCGTCGTTGAGGTCCGCTGAAACAAGCTCCAAATTATGGGCATTTGGCAACGCTTTCAAAAAGCCAACCGCATCTAACTTCAGTGGATCACGCACCGTTCCGCGAACGGCAAACCCCTGCTCCAGCAGTAGCTTTGTGATATGCGAGGCAATAAAGCCGTTCGCTCCAGTGACCAGTACCCGTTTTTGCATGGCTGCACCCTAAGAATCATACGTTCTGAACGATAATCGTTTAATACGATTGTTTGCTCGGTTGCAGATGTCAAGGTTAGAATCTATCAATAGGCGATGAACTGTGAAGATGAACCAAAGCCTATAGCCCGCGCGAAGACCGTCAGGCGCGATCGCCTTCTTGACGCTGCCGAGGGCTTGTTCGCGCGGGTTGGTCTGAGATCAGCCACGATGGAAGCAATCGCTTCGGCCAGTTCCGTCTCGAAGGCGACACTCTATGCGTACTTCCCGGATAAGATGGCAGTGTTTGCCGCCGTTGCATCTCGACTGGCAAGCGACATGCAATCCGGCGTCATCCGTGCTCTTGAGGAAAAAGGGAGCCTCGTTGACCGCATATCTAATGCACTGATGGCAAAACATGGCCGAGCCTATGACGCCGCTATCGGAAGCCCCCATGCGTTGGAATTGCTAGACACACGAAGACATGAATTTGGTCAACTTTTCAACGCTATGGATAGGGCTATCGAGGATGCCATATTTCGAGCGCTGGAGGCTGCAGGCTGCCCAGCGCCACGGGATGACGCCAGGCTGATTTTCTGTGCATCTATCGGGATCAGCGAACAGGCCAAAAACAGAGAGGAACTTGAAACAGATTTGAGACGGCTCGTCTCAGCCATACTGCCTACATACCGTGATTTTTGATAACTTATACTGGAACGCCATCAAAATAAATCCATAGTTGATCAAGACTGCGAACTCGGTTTCGCAATATTAACAATAGTGTTCTGTTCTTCAGAGAGAGTTGCCTCGGCGTCGCTCTCGGAATTAGGAAGTCTAACGGCAAGAATGAGCAACGCAGAAACTATTAGCGCAGTAATTGCCATGAGTTGCGCCGGCAGATAGCTGCCATAGCGGTCGTAGATCTGTCCCATAGCGAGCATTCCACCGACATTGCCAATCCACCCCAGTCCAGCAAGCGCTCCATAGATTGTTCCATATCGGACCATGCCAAAGCGCCGACCGACAAAATAGGTGAAAATATCGAGTTCTGCGCCTTGCTGCAGACCAATGATCGCAGCCGCCAGCAACGCCGCCGGCACGAAACCGTGCGTCCCGATTAGGGTCATGAACCCCATGACTGGGATTAGTGTCAGGCAAAAGGCGACGCGATTTGGCGCGTATAGGTCAAGCAGCCAACCGCCCAGTAAACGACCGATAAACTGCCCGCCTGCGAAGAATGACAAGGCCAGAGCCGCCGTTCCGGCACCTATCCCTTCATCGACGATCATCGGCGCTAGCTGACTGACCGTGCCAGCGGTAGCCAAGCTCATGCTGATAAGCGAAAATGTCAGCAGCCAGAAATCTCGCTCAACCCAAAAGCGATGGTCAGCACCAATCCATTTTTCGTCGCCAACAGTTGGAAGCTTTTTTCCTTCATGAGTACTCTTGGGCAGCAGCAACAGTACAGCCGGAATGCCGACCATCACCGAAGCTATGGCAAAACCGAAGAAGCCGGCGCGCCATCCCCACGATTGCAACAATCCCTGCACCAGTGGAGGCGAAACCATGGCGACTAGGGCAACCCCTACAGCCATAAGCCCCAAGGCTTTACCGCGATGGTTCACGAAATGTGTAGTGATTGGCCGACTAAGGACCACTGCAGTCGAACCGATCCCCAAGAATCCAATCGCGGCGATCGCCAAGGCTAAATGCAATAGGCTGCTGGCATAGCCAGCCGTCAGGCAATAGACGCCCGCAACCATCACAGTAGAGGCAACAAAGGTTGACCGGGCACCGAACAGGTCAGCAGCCCGGCCGAAGATTGGCGAGCCGAGTGCTGCTGTGACAATTAGTGCCTGGACTGATCCAAGATCGCCGCGACTGACATTAAATTCCTGCGATATAGGCAGAATAAACATCGAGAAGTTGAGGAACACTACGCCCACACCGGTCCCAGCAGCAAGGGCACCGCCAAGGATGATGCGCCAGCCATCGCGAAACTCATCCGAGAGGGATGGCAACATCCGTGTCATGGGTTAGGCGCGCCTCTATCTTCCGGCGGTGGCTGTTGTAGAGCACACGTCAATCAGGCTTCACCCTTCAGAGGTTGTTGACGCTATTAAACCGCACGCCCCGCAGGTACGCAACTAATGCGCTTGTCGTGAAAAGAACAAGTGCTGGAATGGGACTGCCGCCTATCATAAAAATGTGAGCTCCGGCGGCACCCAGCATCAACAAGGCTAAGCAAAAACCCGCGACGCCGGCAAAACGCGGCACCAACAAACCAATTGCGCCAGCCAGTTCCGCCAGGCCAATCGCTATTCGAAGCCATTGTCCTGTGCCGAGCGCCTCAATAGTGGCGACCGGCACGGGGTCAGCCAAGAACTTTCGACTAGCTGTAAATGCGAAGATTATGGCTAAGCCAAGTTGCAACGACCAAGCCGCTCGCAGGCGCCATTTTGGGAGCGACGACACCGCGGTTTCAAGCATTATGAGCCGCCTCAAGACGCCGTGGATTTCTCCAACCCGAAACAATCGCCCAAAGCCAAGTTGAGAGGGTTGCGCCCAGCAATACTAAAGGCCCTGCATATTCGAATGCCCAGAAAAGTAGTCCACCCGCTATGAATATGGTGCCCAACTGACGGCCGCTTACCCATCCTTCTGTCAAAGCCGCGCGAGCAATCAACCAATTGACTGGAAGGTACAGCGTCATGGCCGTTATTAGCCCTGGACTGAAGTCGCTAAACACAATGCTCGCTCCGAAATGGAAGATAGCGTTGTGAACCTGCGTTGCCATGAGAAAGGTTAGCGCAACCCAAGCGCTAACACGGGTACGAATGGTGGCGTGCAGCAGCAGATAAACAAGCCCAACGGAAACTAGAACCGCCAAGATCGCCTCGGTGCTCAGTGCATTGTTATCTGGGAAATATTTGAGCCGCCAAGCGCGAAAATTGAAGAGTAGATGCTCCTCTGTGTGATGAATTGCATAAACTAATGGTGCAAGTAGAAGTGCTGTACTGAAGGACAGGCGGGGCATCGGGGCTTCCTATGAGGACGTTCGATGAAACTAAGGGCTAGTTAATTGACTATCCAGTCAGTTAGTGGGGGGTTAGAATGTATCATGCCCGGGACACCTCGATATCGCGGCTTACGCCGCACCGCCAATCGACGCGCACTTATGGACGCAGCCGAGCAGCTTTTCGGCTTAAATGGCTTTGCACATGTCTCTATTGACGAAATCACAGCGCGCGCTGGGGTTGCAAAAGGCACCTTCTACAATCATTTTGCGGATAGGATCGACATTGCCAACCATATCGCTCTAGAGATCCGCAATGAACTGCGGGCGCGTATCGGTGCAATCAAGTCAATTAGCTCGGATCCCGCAAGACACTTGGCCATCGCCATTTGCCTGTTTTTGCTTCTGGCCGTTGAGCAACCAAACAGAGCTTTGATTCTAGTCTCGTTGATGCGTGACCCGACGGATGTAAACTCATCCGTGAATGCGCCAATCCGCCTCACACTTCAAAATGGTGAAGCGAGTGGGCGCTTTAGGCTTGCCTCAATCGAGGCCGCTGTAATCATGGTCATTGGGATTGTTTCAGCGGGGATTCAGAATCTGATTGGGCAACCTGGCGAAGACCCGAGTTCGCGTATTGCCAAACTTGTGGTCCATGCCCTTCGATCGCTGGACCTAGATTGGGACGATGCGCATCAGGTAGCCGCAGAAACTGTGCCAAGTTGCACCTAATTTTAAGGCATATAATTCATAAACTTAGACGAAATGAAATTGTGCCCGTTACCGCACAAGCACACAACTGCTCGCGCAACTGAAACTGGAATCCCAATCGAGCGTCAAGTTCATGTCCCAGCGGACATAGAGGGAGGTTCTCAGGCACCGGTTTTACTCACCACCTTCGAGAAGTTTTTTCCGGATGTCTTTGCGGACAATCTTTCCAACTGGGCTTCGGGGCAGTTCGGGCCATATGACCACGCGTTTAGGCGTTTTGATGCCACCCAGCAGCGGTCTGCAGAATGCGAGCAGTTCGCTTTCGGTTAGAGTGGCTCCGGGCGACAATTCGACAGCGACCGTCACGGCTTCACCCCAGTCTGGGTCAGGAACGCCGACGACGCCGCAGTCTGCGACCGACAGGTGGGCGTTGACGACCTGCTCGACCTCGGCGGGATAGACGTTAAAGCCGCCCGTAATGATCAGGTCTTTCTTTCGGTCGATGATGTGCAGGAAACCGTCTACATCGACGAAGCCAACATCTCCCGTATGCACGAACCCATCCCGCAGGACTTCGGATGTGGCCGTAACGTTTTGATAATAGCCAGTCATGCTGAGGTCACTTTGGACGCAAATCTCACCGGGTACGCCATCGGGTAGGGTCAAACCTTCATCATCCTTGATGGCAATAACGGTTCCCAACGATGGCCGACCACAGGCGGACAAGCGGTCGTCATTGGCGAGCGCCCCGTCAATGAAGTGATCCTCTGGGCGCATGAAGGTGACGAACGTATGACATTCGGTCTGGCCGTAGCACTGCGCCATCACAGGCCCGAACTGAGTCAGCGCCTGCTTTAACCGGGCCACGGACATGGGGGCCGCCCCATAGATGAAATGGCGCAGGCTGGAAAAGTCTCTTGGCGGGGCATCGGGCAGGTCGAGCAGTCGGTAGATCACGGTCGGTGGCAAAAAGGTCGTTGTGACCCGACGTTCTTCGATCAGATCTCTAAATTTGTGCAGATCAGGGCGCGACATCATGACGATGGTGCCGCCCTGGGCCACGATGGGCATGGCCAGCATGCCTGCGGCATGGGTCAGGGGCGTTGCCGCCAATAGGACCGGAGCCGGGGTCGTAACCTCAGCCAGAAATTTCTCCACAAAGGCGAAGACGGCGCGGTGGCTCAGCAAAACGCCTTTAGGTTCACCCGTCGTACCGCCGGTCTGGCCGATGAAGGCTGTGTCGCTTAGGACAATATTGGGCCTCGCAACCGTCTCGCGAGGCACCGCGATGAACTGCTCTAGGGTCGGATCGCCATTGCTGGCCTTATCCAGAACCACCAAAAGCTTGAGCTTAGGCAGTTGCGCTCGAAGCGCCTCGACCACCTCCGCCAAGGCGCTGTGATAAAGCAGCACCTTCACATCAAGCAGGTTCAGAGCCGACGCAATCGATGAGGCTGTATTGTAAGGATTGGCCGGAACATAGGCCATTCCAGCACCCAAAATCCCGAAGGATGCGATGAAGGCCAATGGGGCATTGGGGCTGAGCACTGCGGCGTGATCGCCCGGGCCAAAACCGGCCGCGTTCAAACTGTCCGCGATGCGGGTTGCCGTATCCAGAGCCTCGGCATAGCTCGTCTCAGCCCCATCGAACACGGCAAAGGGTCGCCCATCGCAGCGTTGTGCACCGCGCTCCAGAAGTGTGAAGGAAGACATGCCCTTAGGCTCCCATCGTGCTGAGTGCGGCGCGCATCATATCGGCCTGCGCACGTTTCTGGGCACTGGACAGGCCCGCCGTTAGACCGCCATCGACCACCAGGTCTTGACCGGTGACATAGGAAGAATCGTCGCTGGCAAAATAGACCGCCGCAGATGCGATATCCTCGCCGCGTCCGGCACGGCCTATGGGCAGGGCCTTGCTAAATGCGCCTTCAAGCGCTGCCAAGGCCTTGGCCTGATGCTCGGCAGGAATGCCTAAGGATTGAAGGAAGATCGGGGTTGGGATCGCCCCCGGAGACACGGTATTGACCCTTATGCCCTGCTCAGCCAGCTCCAGCGCCATACAGCGCGAAAAATGGCATACGGCCGCCTTGAGCGCACTATAGACCGACGGGGACGAATTGGCCCGATGGGCGGCTGTAGATCCGTTGTTGAGGATGGATCCCCTTCCCTGCTGCGCCATAATCGGTGCCACATGTTTGGTCATCAGGACCACGCTGCCGAAAATGCCCATCGAGGCCATCGAGACCTCCTCAACCGAGAGCGTGCTCACGGGTTTATCCCTCAGCGCGGGGGCAGCATTGTTGAACAGAAAGTCGATACCGCCTCCCAGATGTTCAACGGACTGTATGACGAGCGCCGCGACATCCGCCTCGTTTGTCACATCGGCCCGGATGAAGTGGGCTCCCGGGCCAATATCATCGGCTACGGCTTGGCCAGCCTCTACGGAAGCGCCGAACAACATCGACGCCCATCCCAGAGGTGGCACCGGTGATCAAGGCCCGCGTTCCTGCCAATCTTTGCGTCATGGTCTCTTGCCTCAATAGACAGACGGTAGGCCAGCGCCGGGAACGGCAACCTGGACCGTGAACAGGCGGCCTGTGGGATTTTGCGCGATGATCGCGCGATTATAGCTGTCGGATGCAGTAATCAGCAGGGTGCGGCCGTCTGGCCCGCCCAACATGCAGGCGGTCGCTAGGGTCGACCCCATCTCGACCTCGTCTAAGATCTCGCCGCCTTCTGCCACCCGCGCAACCCGGCCATGATTGGCCACCCAAACGGCACCCGACTGATCGATACACATG